>CAZVAD010000010.1:7443-36896 GCA_964624645.1 uncultured Mariniphaga sp. | reverse complement strand
ATTAAGAAAAACACAGAAATTCACAATGAATTCCTGAAGGAACTGGGACTAAACCCCATTTGAAATAAAAATATACACAAGTGTGACCCATACTGTCTTAAAAGATTATAATTGTAACTTTACAAGAGTAAATCTCAATGTTTAATTTGTCTTTTTGCTGAGAATCAGTGTGTAATATTTTTTTAATAGACTATGAAAAAACATCTTTTTTTGATCTTTTTGTTTTGCGTGCCGTTGATTGGTCTGGCAATTTCTGCCGACAGCCTGAAATATGTGGATGCGGCAACACTGCCGGTTATCGGCAAGGGGTTTGAAGATACGCAGGCCCGGTATGAACGGCTGCCTGCCGGACTGGAAACCCGGACACGGAAGCCCGTCTGGAATTTATCCAAAAACAGCAGCGGGCTGGCGATCCGGTTTCGTACAAATTCGGCTGCAATCGGCGCCCGCTGGGAAGTAACCGGTGATGTTACGATGAATCATTTTGCGCCTACCGGCATCAAGGGGCTGGATTTGTATTGCCTGAAAGACGGGAAATGGCAATTTGTCAATTCAGCCCGGCCTGCCGGGAAAACATCCACAGCAGTTATTATTCAGAATATGCCGGGCGAAGCGATGGAGTATATGCTCTATCTGCCACTGTATGACGGACTGAAAAGCCTTGAAATCGGGGTGCTGCCGGAATCAGAAATAAACCGGCCGCTTGTGGATTCCCCGCAAACGGGAAATCCCGTGGTCTTTTATGGAACCAGCATCACGCAGGGCGGATGCGCTACCCGGACAGGCATGGCCTATCCGAGCATTCTTTCCCGGATGCTCAACCGCGAGACCGTGAATCTTGGATTCAGCGGAAACGGGCAGCTTGACCTTGAAGTGGCCGAAGTCATGGCGGACATCCCGGCATCCTGCCTGGTGATGGATTGCCTGCCCAACGTGAGCGTTGCCCAGATGAATGAGAAATATGCGCGCTTTCTTGAAATTTTCCGGGAGAAACAGCCCGCAACACCAATCATTTTAGTGGAAAATATTCTTTACACGCACATGAATTTCGACACAAAAACCCATGCACTGATTCTTGAAAAGAACGAAACCCTGAACCGGATTTTCCGGGAGCAGAAAAAGAAGGGTGACCGGAATATCTATTACGTAAAAGCCGGTAAGCTCATCGGCAGCGACCTTGAAGCCACCGTTGACGGAGTTCACCTGACCGATCTGGGTTTCCTGCGCATGGCTGAAAATCTCTATCCGGTCATCAAAAAGCGGATTCGGTAAAAAATGATTTCTCCCTGCGGTCGAAAATTTTTTTCACTTCTTATTCTCAGCGGCTGAAAACGAATCCGGGTATTTGCATTCATAGACTTTGTTGCCACCAGGTTCTCTGATCCAGGTATCAAATGCGCGTTCCCCTTCTCTGAGAACAATCACCCTTGCCCCGGGGCCGGGGTCAAGCGGCTTATCGCCGGTTTTGGTCACGCGGCCGTATGCCAGTGCTATTCCGTAATGTACACCGATATAATCGTTGTAATGATCATGCCCGACGAAAGTTCCCATCACATCGCCGCTTTCGAGCATTGCCGCAAACATTCCGGTATTGATCAGCGGACTGCAAATGTCTTCCCTTTTTTCACCAACCGGCGGATTGGTTTTGTTGTTCCATGCGTCTTCATATTCCGGGAGCGGAATATGATAAAATGCAAGCGCAGGGTAGGGGATGCCGTTGTTTTCAGCAGTGAATTTTCGGCTTTGTTTCCGGTACCAGCCAACCTGTTCGTGGGTGAACCATCCCCAGCCGCCGATGAGGGGTTTCAGCGTGCTGTAGTCGTTGGAATCCATGAAATAGAGCAGCGCCGCTTTTTTTCCGTCCTGCCCGAAAACCGGAAGGACAAAGTTGGTGTAACCCACTGATTTTTTGTCATTTTTATTTAAAATGCCCGGTAGTTTTTCAATATATGCCGCCACTTCCTTTCGCGACAAATTGTGCTCTGAATCGTGGTTGCCAAAAATCATGGCATAGGGTATTCCGGCTTTCACAAAAAGATCAGTGAGTCTTTTCAGCCCCCTTTCGGGATTGTCTTCCGTCACAATATCCCCGGTGACGACTACCAGATCCGGCTTTTCATATTCCAGTATTTTGGGTACTGTTTCATAAACTTCGAGAAACCTTTCCCTGTCCAGCTCAATGTGCAGGTCGGTGAACTGGACGATTTTCAGTTCGCCGGAAGCATTGAAGGTTATCTTTTCTTTTTTTTGCGCACTCAGGGAAAAGACAAGTGCAACGAGAACGGATAGAATTGTGAGTTTTTTCATGATTATTTCTGAATTTTGAATGAATCCACCACGTTGTTGTTTGAATCAAAAGCGGTGAATGACAAGACATTCCCGTCTATCCTGAATTGCTGGAAATATTGCCCTCTGGCATATCTTATAGCGGCATAGGGCTCTTCGCCAATGTCATTGTGGCGGGCAGGAATGCCGATGGAAATGATGTATGTCGTTCCGTCCTGGAATGAGTCCACCACTTTTCCCGCGTTCATGGGGTTGGAGCGCATGTAGTAGTGCATGTGCCCGCTGAGCACCAGGTCCACATGGTATTTATCGAACAGCGGTATCCATTCCATCTGAATATCCGGATAGGGTTCTTCAAAGTTATATGGCGGAAAATGAAAAATTGCAATTTTCCAGGTTGCACGGGTTTCTGCCAGTTGTTTTTCAATCCAGCCGGTTTGCGCTTCCACCGGCGATGTGGGATCAAGCATCAGGAACAGCGTGTTTTTATAGGTGAATGTGTAGGCCTGTTCTTTTGGAACTCCGTCCGGGGCATTCAAGGGATAGCTGAACAGGTCCCTGAACATTTTTGCGCCAAGTCCCAGGCGGTTGTCGTGGTTTCCCGGAACGTTCATCAGCGGTTTCCTGCTGATGACCTCCTTTGAATATTCAAAAAAGTTGTCCCACTCATTTCGGTACAATCCGTAGTCCACCATATCGCCGGAAATGGTATAGAAATCGGTTTCGGGAAAAGCAGCTTCTGCGTTGTTGTGCAGTTCGCCAAACTCTGTTTTGTGGTGTGCGTCCCCAAACCAGATAAATGAAAAGGAGTCATCATTTCCGGCGGTTGAAAAACTCTTTGCCTTTGACCAGTCGGTTTCGGGGGCGATCAGGTATTCATACGTTGTTCCCGGCTGCAGGTTGCGCAGTCCGGCAGTGAACCTGTGGACGTAGCGGTCGTTCATCACTTCGCGGTCTTCCAGCAAAAACTTTTCAGCCGGTGCGGTTTTTTCGTCATCCGAACCTTCAGCACGGTATTTCACCAGGCCGCTTTCAACAGTGGTGCTTGTTCTCCACTGAATATCCATGGTGGTTGAGGGGTCTGCACTCCAGGTGAGCAACACCTGGTCGGGAGTTTCCGACGACGGGTACGAAGTTTCCCGGAAAGCGCCGATAAGGTGCGATTCCTTGCCGCGCCCGCGGATGGTGGTCAGCAATACCTGCCCTTTCATTGTTTCCGGTACGTCCAGCGCAACCAGTTCCGTCCAGTCCTGATAAATTGTTGCATTGTCATCCAGCGTGCCCACAATCTGATTTTCGGGGAAGGAGACGGACAGTTGCAGAATATCTCCTGCTTTTTCAGGCGTCACCGAAACGAAATAGTGATAGGAGTAGTTTTCAAATCCGTTGATTCCCAGTCCTACGGTGCCTTTGTCAAACCGTTTCTGCCACACTTCATACGTATTCTGTTCGTTGCGCATGGTGAGGTTGGTTTTTACAAATCCTGATGGTTCCAGCCAGAAAGGCAGGATTTCCTGTTTGGTGCTGCGCATGAGAGACACCACAACGGGAACATTCACGTCGAAAACCCAGTGGCGCGTGGCGAGCGCTTCAAGTTCCGCTCCATCAAAAAATGCCAGAGACTGCTTCTGGTCAATCGCTTTTATAGCTTCAGCATCCATGGTGGCGTAAATTTCAGTAATGACCTTGTCCATAACATCTTTTACCGATTTTTCAGGCGCTGTCTGTTTTTGGGTACAAAAGGCCAGGGACAGTGCGAATACACTTAAAAAAACAATCCGGTGAAAATTTAAATTTATTTTTCTCATGGGTATGATTTAAAAGAAAGAAAGCGCGCCGGATTTTCCGGTAGCGCTTTCCTGTCGTTAAACTAAACTATGTGAAACAATCTGTCGGTTTTTATTTGTTATGACTGTTATTTTCCGGTTCACTAATGACCCCGAGGTAGCGGCCAATCCAGTAGGGCAGCAGCCAGATGTCGCCGGCGCTGTATTCCGAATGGCCATTTCTGCCGCCGTCCAACCGGAAGCGGTTTGCATTGTGCCTGGTGATGGGCAGCTCGTCCGGTGGAAGGACTTCCGTGGTGGTCTGACCGCGGAAATTCTCAGGAATCAGCTGAATGTCTTTCCGGTGGCTGTTGGTTACCGTCCAGGTGACCAGATCGAGCGGATAGCGTTGCAGGTACCAGATGGCTTCATCCAGATCCACTCCGTCATCCTTCACCATCGCAGTCATAATGTTCCACAATCCTTCCTTTTCCGGGCGTTCAAATTCCCAGTGGTCGATGATGGCATCGCGGTAAATGGCTTTCAGTGTATCGTTGAAAGCGTAGCGGTAAAGTCCCCAGTAGCCGCAGTAGTACATCTCATCGTCGGAGTGATTCCATGTTTCCGAGAGCATCTGTGCCCAGTCATCCTCATCCTCCGATGCTTTTCCGATTTCCTCCATCGGGCGTTTCAGGTTTTCCAGATAGCCGTGTTCATCCATCAGATAAAAGGCTGCTTTTTTGAATTTCTCTTTTCCGGTAAAATGGTAGGCAGTCTGCAACATGCCCACAATGTTGGAACTGTTCAGCTTGCGGTCGCCCACCGATGTGGGGAATCCGTTCACATATTCCGGATTCCATCTTCCCCATAAAGTGGGTTCGTTATTCCAGTCAATCAGATAGTAGTCATTTTTAATGATGTGCGACATCAGTGTATCAATCAGCTCAATGGCTTTGTCGCGCAATTCGGGAACATCCACCAGTTCGGCAATTGCACCGAATGCAAAGATGTGGCCTATGGCTTCATCGCTGCTGGTTGTTGATTTCCAGTCCCATTCCGGGTCTTCGGTTGCCCGCCAGGGCCAGTCGTGGTCGTTATAGCCTGCCCGCTGGAACGAGCGGGAAGGGAATCCCGATTTCATCGGGTTGATGGTATAAAGCCGCTCCATGGCGTCCAGCGACTCACGGACATTCTGCAGCGCTTCATCCGATTTTGTTACGGCATACCTGAAGGTTTCCCCGGCAAGATACATTGCCGTCCACAGTCCGTCATTATCCGAATTTTCAAGCGTACCGGTTGTTACATCCCCGTTGACCAGTCTTCCCACAGTGGCGTTGAATCCGGTACGGATATGGCGCTCGCGCACCTGCCTGTCGTAGAACATGGCTTTGTCATGCAGCGTCATTTCCTCAAAATATATTTGTCCGACCCCGCGGTTTGTAAGCACCAGAACAGAATTGTCCGGCCCTTTTGAAATATGCAGCACACTGTCGGAAGGTAGCCAGCGCCGCGATGCATAGTAGTCAAACTTACCGTTGTCGGTGAGTACCATTGCCCCGCGGGTGGAACCAAACCATAGTTTGCCGTCAATCTCATGGATTGTTGTAAGTTCGGTCCACGGCATTTTTTGTTCAACTCCGGCGGCCTGTTTTCCTGTTTTTGCATCCAGCAACAGATAGCCATCGGTTGTGCCGACAACCAACTTGTCGTTTGAAATTTCAAAAGCAGTCAGGCCACTTCCGGTGTATATCTCTGTAAGTTGTTTGTTTTCAGGATTAAATGAGCAGATAGATTCTTTCGATAAAATCCAGAACAGCTTATTGCCTTCATCAAATTTTATGTCGGTTACCGTTTTTCCTGAAAGTGAACCTTCCCAAAGATTTTTGGAATCTTTCAGCAGTACGATTTTTTGTCCGTTGGAAATCAGAAAATCAAAATCATCACCGCCGGCAAATATTTTTGCATCAGGCAGGTTGTGCTTTGAATACAGTCTTCCTGCCCAGGCATTGCTGAAAACAGCCTTGTCGTCTAAGTAAACAAATTGATTCCGGTAGGCTCCGATTCCGGAAATATTTTTGTCTGAAGTGGGCAAATCCTGCACATCTTTCACGATGGTTCCCGGAAAAAGAAACTGCCCGTTGTGCAGGCGCATCAGCCCTTTATCTGACAGAACCTGAATGTATCCGTTCCTGTCGGAAAAAACTTTGTTCAGCGAAATGTTTCCGCTTTCGGTAAAATAGCTGACGCTGTAGTCCTGAATAAAGGCAACGTCCTTGTGTTGCTGTGCCTTAGGTGAGCGTGAACCCGAAGGTTTTTCACTGCCGGCGCATGATGCAAGGAAAATAGCAAAAATTGAAATTAAAATCAGTGGATTCTTCATGTTTTTAAAAATTGTTAATTGTTTATGGTATTCCAAGGGAAAGCATCGCGGATAAAACAGCGCTGTACGCACTTTTCCATGATGTTCCTCCTATTTTATATTTGTTTTTAAAGTTTCCCAATTCAGGTTCATTACAAAAATCTGCCTGAACTCCCCGGAATAATCTCCGGTTTTCAACATGCTGTATGCGAGTGTGTTTCCGTCGTTGGAAAGAACCAGTTCTTCCCGCTTTTGGGTGTCGTTTGTGAGAAAGACCGGTTCTGCGGAACTTCCTTCAGCCGGCAGCGAAAGCATAGCGATATTTCCACCGGTTATGGTGAAAATAAACTTGCCTGACGGGTGCCAGCGGATATCTGATGCATCCGAAGGAAAACCGGAAAGTTGAACCGGCTTTTCATATTCGCCTTCGTTCAGGAGGTGATTTTCGGATGAGATGACAAAAACCTGCGAAACTCCCGATTCGTCTTCTGCCAGATAAGCTATCCGTTTCCCGTCCAAAGACCCGCGGACAACTCCCGAAACCGTGCCGCAATCAGTCAGGCGGCGGATTCCAATCCCTTCGGGCGGTTCGGGGTAACGGGTGGCATCACCGGAAAAAGCGGTGGTGATATCCACGGCATCGGGAATGTCGGCAACAAACAGGTCGTTTTGGTAATCCACGCCGTTTGCAGCCCTTATCTTTCCGACAAATGCACGCATTTTTCCTTCAGTTCCCACCCAGGAGTCAGCATAAGCTTTCTCAATTTCACCGGGTTTTGATTTTCCCATTTCCGCCGGTTTCAGGAGCACGGCAAAATAGTGTGTATAACCCTGTGGCGCTGCCGCATTAGGTTCCATGTAGCCAATAGTGCGGTCAATCTGCTGAACAAGAAAATCATCGTAAGTGAACCCGATTCGTTTGCCGTTGCGGGTATATTCATGGCGGTGGGTTCCGCCCCGCTGGGCGCCGGGCGTGGTTGGCCTGCCGGTTGAAACATCGCGCATGTCCACTTTGGTTACCACGCCTTCCCCGTCGGCGCTGATTTCAACGCCGGTGCGGTTTCTGATTCCGTAGTAGCCTCTTTCTTCCACCTCTTCAAGCAACGGGCCGTGAATGAAAACCACCTTGTTTTCCGAAGGGTGCCAGGACACTGCTGCAACTCCGGGCGCTGCTTCTTCACCGGTAACGGATTCCGGCTCCCAAAGAACCGTCTCTGCTCCGGTGGCGATTTCAATTTTTTCGATGGATTTGCAGTTTGCCAGATTTTTACTGTAAACCGTGCCGCGGGTGTCATAGCAAAGGAACCTGTCGTCGGGCGAAAAGTTATCGTTATTGTCCAGTGCATGATTCCTGGCGGAAAATGATATTTGTCTCTCTTCCATGATTGAGTCTTTCTCTGTTTTTGTTTCTGAACAGCCTGCAAAAATGGCAATTATGCCGGCAATTAAAAAAAGATATTTTCCTGTTTTGACCATGACTTTTATTTTACTCTCAAAATCCGGTGTGCCTGCCAGACTTTATTGAACATATCTTTTGTACGCACGGTAACCGTATATGTTCCCGGTTCCATGCCCTTTGGCAGGTCTGCCTGCCAGATATGTTTTGAAATACTGGGATAGTCCATCTTGTAGCCGATAATATCTTCAAGCAGCTGTCCGTCAATCTTTTTATCTAAGATCGGGCTCAGCTCGTGCATTCGCAGGCATTCCGGGTCGATGGTTTCTGTCCGTTCCATGGGCAGCCATTCACCCTCTTTTCCGATGCGCATTTCAACCACTGAACGCTCAGAGCCGGCAAAAACATTGACCAGCGCCTGGGTTGTGCCGGTTTCAGCCTGCGAAACTTCATCGGGCAGGTAGATATTCATTTGGTAATTATCCGGGCGGCGCGCGGCTTTGAAACGGATGCTGTATTTATTTCCGTCAAAAGTGATGATTGAATACCCGTTTGGAGCGCCGTCATTCATGGTGGCGTGGGGAATGCCGGTTTCGTCATGCAGGCCGCACCACCAGCTGCCGCAAACTGTGGCATTGACCAGATGATGATGCGTTCCGCTTCCTTTCCAGCCCATCTCTGCATCAATGAAAGTGTGCCATTGCTCGTGCTCATGGCCGGCTATCGAGAAAGTGTAATTCCGGTTGCGGAGAATATGGTATAATCTCTCCCGGGTATCTGTTTTATAAACCGGAATGTGCATCATCAAAACAACCAGCTTATCTTCCGGTACCTGTGAAAGGTAATTTTCAATAAAATCGAGCTGTGTGTCCGTTAAGTGTGCGTGGTATCTGCCAGTTTCGTTGTAAAACATGTTTTTAAGGCTGATGAAAACCACCTGTCCGTATTCAAAGGCGTAGGTTGACGGTCCGAAAAACTTCCGGAAAGTCTTGTCTCTCCCTTCATTCTGCATTGTGCCGCGGTCAAAGTCATGGTTCCCGAAAACGTTGTACCAGGGAATTCCGATTTGCCCGATTCCCTGACTGATTTCGTCAAACAGGTTCGGGTCATCGGCAACAATGTCGCCTAATGAAACGCCAAAAACAGCATCTGTTTCCATAAGCTCCTCCGCTACATCATGAAAAATATAATTTACCTCTTTCATCCCCCGTGCCTGAGTGTCTCCGAAAAAGAGCGCCGAAAAACACGGATTCTCCGGCGAAGGAGTGAGCGGAAAATTTATTCCGGCAGGGAACCGGCCGTTTTCAGCCAGAACATAGTGCTGCGGAATGTGATTTTCATTTACCGGCGTTGCAAAGTTTGCCGGTTTGATGACAAAAACCGCCTGTGCGCCTTCTCCGGGAAGACTCCATCTTCCCTGCGCATCCGTGGCCACAACCTCTCTGCCGTTGGAAACACAAACTCCGGCAATACCGGGTTCCCCCGGATCCAGTTTGCCGTTTTTGTTGGTGTCGGAAAAAACAATGCCCTGCACCGGGCTGTTTCCGGCAGCCGAAAAGATTCCCGCAACAAAGGCCAATAAAAGAATAAAATGCTTCACTGTTCTGATTGTCAAATGTATATTAAATAAAGAGGACATGGAAAATCCGTGTCCTCTTTAAGTTAAATCAATAGATATTAATAAGTTTTGTTATTTGAATATCCACATTTTTGCTGAGGGTAAATCTTTTCCACCCAATGCAGAAACTGCAGCGTTGTAGTTTTCCCTGTTATTGCTCTCTTCATCTTTAGGATAAATGTAGCGGTACGGGTATTCATAAACGGAGAATGCAGTTGCTAAATTGAATACGAATTCCGGTTTTCCGGTTCTTCTGACCTCAGTGAATGCTTCGGAATGATTGGTCATAAGGAGCGACAACCATTTCTGGAATACGATTTTGTCAAAGTCTGATGAACCGTCCAGGGCAACTCCCGGTTTTGCATAATAGGCGTCAAAATCTTCAATAATTTTGTCGGAGCCTTCATGTGTTGCCGGTTTTGTGCCGTCTTCAATCTGCCATCTCTCAAAGGATAATTTAATCCCCTGCTGATAATAGTCCTTTACAGTACCGGTGCTGAT
Source organism: uncultured Mariniphaga sp. (assembly GCA_964624645.1). Taxonomy (GTDB): domain Bacteria; phylum Bacteroidota; class Bacteroidia; order Bacteroidales; family Prolixibacteraceae; genus Mariniphaga. Next base: position 26,970 of record CAZVAD010000010.1, on the reverse strand, counting down.
CCAGCCCTTATGTTTGGCTTCGGCCAGCAAAAACATCATTTCGCTGGACTCCATCATTACAGCGCGCAATCTGTCATCATCAGTTTTTGAAATCAGCTCGGAAAATCCGGTAAGCCGGCGGTTGTCATAAAAACTATTAGTCCCGGGTATTCCAAAGCCTCCATAAATGTTCTGCACCGTAAGTGGAGTGGGTGTTCCAAACCATCTTGCATCCAGTTCATAAGGAATATCTTTAGAAGTGCCGTTTATATCCACTCCAAGATTGACCAGCCAACTGGGTTGTACTTTCGGGTCACTCACCGGGTAATAGGTAATGTTATAGTTATAACCGTTGATTTTAACATCTTCCGAAATGGTATCCGGTTTATTTGACAAAGGTGAGAGTACCGGTGCAAAAATTACATACATGCGCGGGTCATCTATTTCTACCATTTTGTCAATCAGGAATTTGGTGGGTTTACGCTCGGTAAAACCGTTGCCGGTACCCCATTTAGTTTGTATATACCATGCTTGGGATTCCTGATCACCGGGGAAAGTGATGGATGCATTTTCGCTCACCGAAGACAGATAATTCTTACCGCTTGCAATTGCCTCCATTTTGGAAGATAAATCAATCCCCTCTTTCTTGAAAGCTTCATAGGAATGTACCATTAAACGGAATTTCAGTGAATTGGCAAATTTTACCCATTTCGCTTTGTCTCCTTGATAAAGCACATCGTGGTCTGCCGGAAGTCCTTTACTGCTCGTATTGGACAGCACTTCAACCGCATTGTCCAAAGCAGTGAACATCCATTCGTAAATTTCCTTCTGCGAATCGAATTTCGGAAACAGGTCTCCGTCACGTCCATGAACCGCTTCAGAAAAGGGTACATCACCATATTTTTCTGTCAGGAAAGCGATGTTAAAGCACTTCAAAATATCGGAAGCCGCCACAGTGGCAAGATTCCCTTCATCAGTTGCCAGTTTTTCAATGGCAGCAAAAGTACGCATCTGGCTGGTGTAGGGATTTGAACCCTCCATTGTCCAGTTATTGTCAGGAATTGTATAAAACCTTGCATTCTGATCACCTGCGTAGCAATTCATAAAATAGAGATTCGCCTGCCCTAACAGTTCATTTCTAACATTCTTTCCGTGATTTAAAGCTGTGTTAACTATCGCAGTAGTAAGCTGATAACGTGAATAGGTAAAATAATTCACATCAAACGATGTCTGCCTTTCATCAATTCTTAAGTTATCCTGACACGAAAAACCAAGAGCTACGACTAATAAACTGACATATAATAATATCTTCTTCATAATCTTTTAATTTTGATATTTACACTATGATTTTTTAAAAACCTACAGTTATTTTTAATCCCATTGTACGTAGCGGCGGCAGTCCGAAATTGGAAACACCCATGCCTAAAATTCCTTCTCTGAAAGCAGTTTCAGGATCTTCGTTCATTCTGTTTTTTGCCCAGAACATTACATTCTTTGCAAAGGCTGTGAAATGGATGTCCTGGCAATGCAATTTTTGAACAACTGATTTTTGCAGCTGATAGGTGAGATTTATCTCTTTAATTTTGAAGTTAGTGGCATCCCACGTACGGAATTGAGTTCCAGACCAAAGTTCTTCGCCTTCCATCAGATATGGATGACCGTAGATTGTGTAGAGCGGATCTTCCCCGTTTTTGATATAGTCTTCATCGGGAAGATTCAACTTTTCATCGCCGGCCATGCCGGAAAGGTCTTTGTTCGGATCGATCATCACAGCATTCCAGTATCCAAAATATCTTGGATCACCATTATAGTATTGCATAAAACCGGAAACTGCACCTCTATATACCTCCCATCCGGCGCCGGGGAAAATGGCTCCGGGATCGGGCATGTTGGGTAAACCGCCTGCAAACCGGCCACCGGTCCAGTATTCATCATATTTGTCTTTGTAGATATAACCGATATCGGCCATACCATCGTCAATAATAATTTGCTGTGTTTCTGAAATGAATACACCTCCAAGCCTCAGGCTGGATACGATTCCCAGACTCCAGTTCTTATACCTCAAATCGGTATTGAAACCCATAATGGCTTTGGGGTTCATATTTCCCAAATATCCATATTCTTTGATATGATCCGTAGTTCTGACAGACTCTCCAATAATTCCGTCATATCCAATCAACATCATTCCTTTATATTTTCCGGATTGAATATACGGGATTGGCCTTTCAGCGTATAAGTCACCTACTCTTGATCCTTTGTAGAGTGAGAGTAAGGATTTTGCTTCATAATCATAAAATTTCTCGGTGAAACGGTCATCCAACTCAGCAATGGTTGATTTGAATGATGTGATATTCCCGGTCAAATTCCATGTCCAGTCCTTGGTTCTGACCGGAGTAACGGTCAGAGAAGCTTCAATACCTTCCGACAATACAGATCCCATGTTGGTTAATACAGAGCTGAAGCCGGATGATCCAACAACCGGTAGGCTCTGAATCTGGTTGATATGGTTTTTGGAATACGCGGTAAATTCACCCATAATCCTGTTGTTGAAGAAACCAAAATCTACCCCGATTTCCTTGGTAACGTTAAGCTCCGGATTGATATTGGCATCCACCAAAGCTCCGCCAACTGTTCCCATAACGGAGCCTGCCCAGGGAGTTCCTGAAACCCCATAGCTGTCTAAATTCACTGGATTTCCGATGCCATAACCTGTTTCTGCATAGCCTCCCCTGAATTTCAACAGGGTCAGCCAGCTTCCCATGTCTTTGAAAGTTTCACTGGCAATCCAGCTTAAAGAGACACCCGGATAGAAGTGATTGTCTTTTTCGTGATCCAGAATTCCAACCCAGTCATTTCTGCCACTCAACTCCAGATAGAGCATACTTTGGTAACCCACGGTTACGGTTCCATAGGCACCGTAATTATGAGAGCCGTAACCTCTGCTGAAACTGGCTGACTGCCTGACAGAAGCCGGAAGGGAATTGTAGCTGAAAGCATTGGGTGTTGTCAGCTCGCTTCCGCTAAAACCGGAGCTGTTGCTCTCACTGTAATTGTAATTGAATCCTGCCAGAGCATCCACAGAGAGTTGATCATCCATGAAGTAATTATTATAGGCAAGCATAATATCATTTCTTACACCAATGCTATTGGAGTGTCGTTGTTCATAGCCTCCTTTTTCCACTCTCTCGGCGCCCCACGGGGTTTTGCGTTCAAATGCAAAAGTATTTTTGGTTAACCCTGAGCGGACAGTGAATGTCAGTGCATTGGTCAGATCCCAATCCATCTGAACCTTACCAAATGCAACATCTTTCGTATAAGTACGTAAAATTTCTTCTGCTGCAAAATAAGGATTGTTCTTGCCGATAGCCTTATCGAAACCTGCATCGTTTACACGGCTGAGCCTGTCCTCGCCGGGGTTTTTCAGATAAGGGGTATTCTGATAGGTGCCGTTCCAGTCAAACAACCAGTTATCAGCCTGCCTCCATTCGCTCATCGGGGGCATGTTGATTGGCATTGCCATGGCATGTGCCAGCGGATTGTCTTCGCGCTTTCCGTAAACATTGGACTGGTTAGGTACGAAGGTGTAGGAATAGGAAGCCTGAGAAGAAATTGTTACTTTATCTGTCAGATTATAGACCGAGCTGAAAGAAACGCTATTCCGGGTTGTCTTGTTTGAAGGGACAACGGAATTATGTGTCAGGTTTCCAACGTTCAGACGGTAGTTTCCCTTGTCATAATTTCCGGTGATGGCAACATTGTTTTCATTCATTATCCCGGTTTCAAGGAAAGCCAGCAGCGGATTTTTATCTCCCCGCGCTTCAAGTACGGATTGCTCCCACTCCTGGGTTAAAATATTCCAGCGCCAGATAGGAGTGGAATTATTCTTGGTGTCATCAATTGCCCATCCTGCACCTTTTCTGTCTTCCGTGGTTGGTGTACCATCTTCGTCGCCCTGAAAAAACTGACGTTGAATCGGTGGAATACTGTATGCCTGGTCAAATGACAATGCAGTGCTGACTGTTACGCCGATTCCTTTTTTTGCGCCGCTTCCGCTTTTGGTTGTAATCAGAATTACGCCATTCCCTGCCTGTGAACCGTATAGCGCGGCAGCGCTGGCACCTTTCAGTACGGAAACACTTTCGATATCGTTCGGATTGATGGAAGACATATAGTTCCCCACATCAATTCCGCCGGTAGTTCCTACGCTGTTTGAGCCAACAGGAACACCATCCACAACAATTAAAGGCTGGGTTTCATTATTGATATTCCCCGACTTTCCTTTCATAATTCCGGCCAGTGAAGTGGCACCGCGAATATTGAACATTACGGAAGAAGTGGGCGAGGTAGTCAGGCTGTTCATTTGAACACCTGTAATTTTTCCATCCAGGGATTTTAAAACATTGGAGGTTCCACCGGATTCAATGTTCTCGCTGCTGACTGAGGAGATATTGTATCCCAGCGCTTTTCGTTCTTTTTTCATCCCCAGTGCGGTAACAACAATTTCATCTACGCCAATGGTAGAAAGATTTAATACAACATCAATGTTGGCTCTTCCGCCTACATTGATTTCCTGGGTTTCCATTCCCACGAATGAAAAGACCAGTACAGACTGGCTGTCGGGTACATTCAGGGAGTATTTTCCGTCAATGTCGGTGACGGTTCCCTGAGTCGTTCCTTGAACCACAATAGATACTCCGGGCAGAAAATCGCCCGTGTTGTCCCTGACGGTTCCGCTGACATGCACTTGGGCCTGAGCATAAACCGTAAAAAGGACAAACATTCCCATTAAAAACGTCTTAAAATTTTTCTTCATAAAGATTTAGACATTACATTAAACAATAAAAAAAATATTTTCTCAATGACAAAGTTGAGCATCACTAAATCGTTAAACCACTGTATTTTTATTCAATTTGCATAGAATATTGACTAATTTTAATGTGTTTGTTGATATTGGTACTTAATGCTGTCATTATTTAATAAGATTCAGGTTAAAAAAGCATAATCTCATTCTTCAAAATGAGAAAATTCAATGTGATTTATTTCTCCTTGGTTGTGATTTGGGAGCTTGATTTCATACAGGGCAGCGCTTATTAATATAAATTTTCATTGCATGGACTATTTTCTGCTGATATTGTGTTGTATGTTGATTTATATATAGTTAACGGTTGTTCCTTGATTTTGTTGTTATCATGTGGTTGAAAAGCATAATAAATGCACAGTACTATAACTGACAGTTAATCTTTGAGTTAACGGAAAAACTTAAAATATTATCCGAATCAAGGGTGCAAATATCTCTTATTTTTGACGAGAATGTGAACATATGTTAGTATTGGTTATAGTTTAAATTCTAACATTTGTTCTTTTTATTTTGTTAAAGAGAATAGTAAGGGAAAATTAACCCAATTTGAATATACAGTAAATGAAACTTTTAAGGGATTATACTTCAATTCAAGCGCCAGAGAGTTTCGTCATCAGTCATCGGCTGAAAATAAGGATTCGCGGACAGCGAATTCCTTAAAAGGTATTTTGCAGTTATTCAGCGTCTATCGTCAGATTCTTAATTTAAACAGAAGTTGGAAAAGCGGATTGCCTTATTCCAGAGGATAAACCTGTTTTTTTGCGAGATAATCCAGTAACTTGTCCAAATTGGTCTCGTTTTCTTCGGGATTGAAAACAAGTTCAGCGTCGTCGGGTTCTTCGAATTCCAGATCCACTCCCGGCAGGTTTTCGATTTCTTCCCGTTCCGCCTTGATGTATAATTCCGGCTTATTGGCTTTGCAGTACTCAAGCGAAGCATCCATGAACATCAGGTGGAACTTTTCTTTGCCGATAATTTCCGCCACCTGATTCCGCAGGGAGCTATTCCGGGAAATAAATGAGCAGATTGTGATGATTCCCTGATCGTTCAGTAATTTGCAGATATGCGCCACCCTTCGCAGTTGTTCGGCGCGGTCGGCAGGGGAGTAGTCAAGCTCCCGGTTCAGCCCCGAGCGCAGCGAACTGCCGTCAAGCAGAACGGCTGTGGCGCCGTTTTCAAAAAGTTTCTTTTCCAGACTGAAGGCCAGTTCATTTTTGCCGGAACCATGCAGTCCGGTAAACCAGACGGTGGCCCCTTTCTGGTTTAGCTTTTTCTGCCGCTCTTCTGTGTTTATCAGCGATTTTCCTTTTTTGATGTTCTCTTTGTCGGCATCGGAAATGCGCGAAGGGAGATTCTTGCTTTCCAGTTTGTCGATGATCATTCCCACGGCTGCCGTGTTGTTGGTCAGCGGGTGGATCAGGACAAATGAACCGGTATTTTTATTTTTTTTGTAGGGATCGAAAAATAACGGCTTTGCCGTTGTGAAAACGGCCCGCCCGATTTCGTTCAGCGCCAGCGCGTCCACTTTTGATTTTTCAAGCGTGTTCACGTTGACCTTGTATCGTATCATGTCAATGCGGGCGCGGGTGGTGCTTGTGGTCTGCTTCAGGAAGAACTGCGTGGAGAAGTCCATCGGCTGCTCGTCCATCCAGACGAGCATCGCTTCAAAATGGCGTTCCATGCGCGGAAGATTATCCGGATTCACCAGCATTTCGCCTCTTGAAATATCAATCTCATCTTCCAGTACAAGCGTAACCGCCTGTGGGGGAAAGGCTATTTCGAGATTCCCGTCATACGTGGGAATGGATTTTACTCTTGAAGTCTTTTTTGAAGGCAGCGCCATGATGGTATCTCCCGGTTTGATGATTCCTGAGGCAATTTTTCCGGAAAAACCCCGGAAATCGCGATCGGGGCGCAGGACATACTGCACCGGAAACCGGAAATCGTTGAAATTGCTGTCGCTGCTGATGTGTATGGTCTCAAGAAAGTTGAGCAGGCTTTTCCCGTGGTACCAGGGCATGCGTTCGGAAATATCCACCACATTGTCTCCTTTCAGCGCCGACAGCGGAATAAATTCCACATCGGGAATGTCAAGCTGAATCACAAAGTTTTTATACTCAGCGCAGATTTCATCAAAAATTTTTTGACTGAAATCCACCAGATCCATTTTGTTCACCGCCAGCACCACATGTTTGATTCCAAGCAACGAAACCAGAAAAGTGTGCCTGCGGGTTTGGGTGACAACTCCCTGGGTGGCGTCAATGAGAATAATGGCCAGACTGGCCGTTGAGCCGCCCGTAATCATATTCCGGGTGTATTGCTCGTGCCCGGGCGTGTCTGCAATGATAAATTTTCGTTTTGCTGTGGAAAAATAGCGATAAGCCACATCAATGGTGATTCCCTGCTCCCGTTCCGCTTTCAGTCCGTCCAGCAGGAGTGCATAGTCAATATCTTCTCCGGCGTGTCCCACCCGTTTGCTGTCGCGTTCGAGCGCGGCAAGCTGGTCTTCATACAAAATTTTGCTGTCGAACATGAGCCTGCCGATGAGGGTTGATTTTCCGTCATCCACCGAGCCGGCAGTCAGCAGGCGCAGCAATCCTTTCTTTTGGTCCTGATCCAAAAAAGCACGGATATCCGGAGTATGATTTGACTTTGTTGTCATATTTTTTCTGTTGTTGCTTTTTGTTTTCAATGTTGCAGATAATTCAAATAATGTTTTTGAAAAGCGTCCGGCTAAAAATAACCTTCTCTTTTCTTTTGTTCCATACTGGCCTCCTGATCAAAGTCAATCACGCGGGTGGTGCGTTCTGAAACATTGATCGTCATCATTTCCTCCACAATTTTTTCGATGGTGTCGGCTTCCGATTCCACGGCGCCGGTGAGCGGATAGCAGCCCAATGTGCGGAAACGCACTTTTCGCATGGTTGCTTTTGCTGCCAGTTCTTTGGGCATACGTTCATCATCCACCAGAATCAGGTTCCCGTCAATTTCAGAAATCAGGCGCTCTTTGGCATAGTAGAGCGGAACGATGGGGATATTTTCCAGCCGGATATATTGCCAGATATCCAGTTCCGTCCAGTTGCTGAGCGGAAAAACCCGGATGGACTCCCCTTTGTGGATGCGGGCATTGTAGATGTTCCACAGCTCCGGGCGCTGATTTTTGGGGTCCCAGTGATGAAACCGGTCGCGGAATGAAAAAATCCGTTCCTTGGCGCGTGATTTTTCTTCGTCGCGGCGGGCGCCTCCGAAAGCGGCATCAAATTTATATTTTGAAAGCCCTTCAAGCAGAGCCTCTGTCTTCATTACGTCGGTATGCACCTTGCTGCCGTGCGTGAACGGCCCGATTCCGCTTTCATAGCCCTGTTTATTGTAGTGCACAATCAGGTCCCAGCCTTTTTCCAGAGCATATTTATCCCGGAATTCAACCATTTCCCGGAATTTCCATTTGGAATCAATGTGCATCAGCGGAAAAGGAACCTTGCCGGGGTAAAAAGCTTTTTCAGCCAAACGAACCATGACCGACGAATCTTTTCCGATGGAGTACAGCATCACCGGATTTTCAAATTCCGCAGCCACCTCCCGAATGATGTGGATGGATTCCGCTTCAAGCTCCTGAAGGTTGGTTAAACTATATTTTTTCATCGTTTGCTTGCTATTTATTAAATAAAGTAACCGGACAAACACTGCCATTTCTCTAATGAAAATAAACCCTGTTTTGTCGCGGTAAATTTTTTCTTCTGCTCCGTGGTTATGATATTTATTCAATAATTACACATGAAGCAGAATTTCTACAAAATTATATCTTTTTTCCTGAAATCAATCGGGCGGGTTCAGTCTGTTGATATGTAGTGCGTTAGGTTTTATTTGCCCTTGCTGCTTTCTCTTTTCGGATGTCTTTTCGGTCAGACATTTTGCGTTTTTCAATAAAAACTGCTGTATTATTTTGTCCGGTTAAGCATTTCAAGATATGCCGGGTCCACTTTCATTCCGAGTTTTTGCGCCTGCTGCGCATCGTCCATCGCCGTAATTTTATCTCCTTTTGAGTTGTATGCCAGGGAACGGTTATAATAATATATTGCCTGAGTTGGCTCTATCCGGATGGCTGCATCATATTCCCGGATGGCTGCATCGAAATCATTCAATTTTGCATGGCACAATCCCACCAGGTTTATGATCTCTGCATCTCCGGGTTTGCGCTGAAGATAAGCCGTATAATCCGCAATCGCTTTTTCATATTCTCTGATTTGATAACAGGCAAAACCCCGGTTTGACAAAGCATTTGTGTTGTCGGGGTTTTCGTTCAGCACCTGCGTGAAATCCCTGATTGCATCTTCAAATGCTCCCTTTGCGGCATAAGCGGCACCACGATTGGTGAAAACTTCTGAATATTCCGGGTCAATGGAGAGGCTTTGGTCAAAATTTTCAAGCGCTTTATCATAATCTCCCTGTCTGAAGAAAATATTTCCGATATTTTTGAAAACTTTCGCCTGATGAGGTTGCATCTTAATGGAAATATTGTAGTTGGCCAGCGCCTTGTCCGGTTCCTCATTTTCACTGTAATAATTCGCCAGATTATTGTAAGCCAGTATTGCATCAGGTTGTTTTCTGATCACATCCGTCCAAAGCGTTTCACTGTTTTCCCAGACTTTGATCTGTTTTAATGTTTGGTAGGAGATGATTCCCAGATAGACCGCAAGAATTGAGCGAAGAAAGGTTTTTTTTCCGGAAAATTTTTCCTGAAGATATTCAAACAGCAGGGCGTACAACAGGAACAATCCGATATAGGGAATATAGGTGAACCTGTCCGCCAGAAACCCGACCCCGGCACCGATAACCTGAAGCATAAAAGCAACATTCACCGTAAAAAACAGAATTCCGAAAGTGATTTCCGGCCTTTTTTTGTAAACCGCCAGCGCAGCAAAGAAAATCATCAATGCCGGAATCATGCTTAAATAGAAGATGGACGAAAGTTTAGCCGGATATGGATAATAGGCAGACGTTTGCCAGGGTACAACCGACTTAATGACATAAACCATGAAAGAGTAACTGCCAATAAACAAGCGCTGGGTGAGTGGATATAAAACCCCCGTATCAAGCGATCCCTGTTTTTTCAGGAAATAAATCCCAACCAGTCCGGTTGCAAGCGATAAGACAAAATAGGGGATTTTGTTGACAAAGGTTCTTCGGGTCAGTCTTTTATCAAACCAGAAATCAATGAGTATCAGAGAAAGAGGCAGCGCTACTGCCTGAATTTTGGAAAGCAGCGACAAAATAAAAATAATCAGTGAAAGAAAGTAGAAGCGATTTTTCCCGGATTTGCGCCAAGAGAGATACAAAAGAATGGATGTCACGTAAAAAGCTCCAAAAAGCACATCTTTTCTTTCGGTAATCCAGGCAACCGACTCCACGTGCATGGGGTGAATTCCGAAAAGCAATGAAACCAGGAATGAAACCGTAAACGACAATCCGAGCCTTTTCATAAACGCAAAAACCAGAATTGTGCAGAGGATATGCAGTATTGCATTATTGATATGATATACTTTTGCATTCTCTTTCACGAAAAAATATTCAACGGCAAATGTCAGGTTGGATAATGGATTGTAGTTCCCGATTACATGTTCGCTGAAAATTCCTTTGACGTTGAACTGAACCACATTTTCGTTTTCATAGATATTCACAAAATCATCCCAGTTCACAAAATCAAACCGGAAAGTCTGGGCATAAAAAATCAGCGTCAGAACGGCAATGAAAACTCCCCCTTTGACCCAGGTTGATTTTGGAACTACCTTTCCGGCGCCCGGTTTCCGGGCTTTTGATTTTTTGTTTTTCATAGCTTGCTGAGCATTATTTTGCGATTTAAGTTACTGGATATAAGTTTTGATTCTGCCTCAAAACTTCCAGAAATAGGGAATCAGCAGAAGTGAAAGCAGAAAGGAAATCAGGTTTAACGGGGGGCCGATTTTTAGGAAATCCCTGAATTTATAATCTCCGATAGCCTGCACAATAAGGTTGGTCTGATACCCGATTGGAGTGGAAAAACTGGTTGATGCAGCAATGGTGATGGCAACAAAAAAAGGTTTCGGATCAACCTGAAGCTGATTTGCGGCAGCTAAAGCAATGGGGAAAATGAGCGCTGCTGCTGCATTGTTTGTGATTATTTCGGTGAAAATTGTAGTAATCAGGAACAGCGCCGCCAGAACACCAACCGGGCCAAGCCCGTGGGAAAGATTTATTGTTGTGCGGGCAACCGACTCTGCCGCTCCGGAGTTTTGCAGGGCTTTGCTCAGGGCAAACGAACAGGCGATCGTTATGAGCACATCCCAGCTGATGGATTTGGTGTATTTCTGGTGGGGCATGATTTTCAGCCAGATCAGCAAAATGGCTGCAATGATGGAGAAAAAGAACATATCGAAAGTCAATCCGGCAGGCGACTCAAAGTACTGTCCGATGGTTGCACCGACTATCATACCAATCAAAATGATAAATGCCAGCCATTTGGTCCAGAAATTTCCGGTTTCCCGGTAATCGCGGATGTACGAGGTGAGGTAAAATATTCTGGAGTCCCCCCAGTTTTGAATAAACTGGTCGGTGGTCAGCAAAACAAGGTTATCCCCGGCTTTGAGCCTCAGTTTATCCATGTTTGTGGTGATTCGCTCCCCGTTCCGGTGGATGGCTATGACTGACGCCTGGTAATGTTCAAAAAAGTTGAACTCTGGAATTGTGAAACCGATTCCGGGGAAACGCGGCGAGATGACTGCTTCGTATTGCTTGAGTTTTTCCTTCGGAATATGTTTCACCTGTTCCAGCCCGCTCATCGTGATGTTGTCATTGCCAAGGATTGAGTTCAGTTGGTCTGATTTGCCGGCGAGCAGAAGCTTGTCGCCCACAAGGATTTTGTGAACGCCTTTTTGTGTATTGAACTCTTCCCCGTCGCGCTCAATACACCGCACAAAAAGTTTGTTCAGCTCCTTTAGCCTGCCGTTTTTGATTTCCCTGCCAATCAGGTTGCTGTTCCACGGGATGGTTACATCATAATGATAATCTTTATATTCAGCCGAGCCTTTGGATTTTACTGAAATTTTTTTCCCCGGAAGAAGCTTGTTGCCTGCAATGGAGATGTATAATGTGCCGAAGAATGTGATAAAGAGGCCGACCTTTCCGAGTTCAAACATGCTGAATCCCTGCATTCCGTTATCTATCATCAATCCGTGAACCACAAGATTTGTGGTTGTGCCGATCAGGGTGCAGGTGCCGCCAAGTATGGTTGCATAGGATAAGGGAATCAGAAATTTTTTGTGGGATAAATTCAGACTTTCTGCCCATTTTTTAATAATCGGGGCGAAGATAATCACCACCGGAGTGTTGTTCAAAAAAGCGGATAAAGCGGAAACCGGCAGCATGATGCGCGGAAAAAGAAAAAACATTTTTCCTCTCTTTCTGGGCAGGTAAGTTTGGGCAACCCGGTTTAATACGCCCGACTGCCTGATGCCCTCACTCACCAAAAACAGCACGGCAACAGTAATCATCCCTTTGTTTGAGAACCCCGCCAGCAGTTCGTCAGTAGTGATTGAACCGACAGACATCAGGATTACGGCAGATGTGAAAAAGACCAGACCCGGACGCATGATCTCTTTGGCAAGAGCCAGAATGGTGAGGAGAACCACGGCTAAAACAATATATCCTTCAGGCGTTAGCAATGGAAACAGATTTTTGAGTAAGTCATTCCGGTGTTTTCTGCAATTTTAATCAGCCAAAACTAAGTATAAAAATGACGTTGAAAAAAAATAGCGATAGAAATTATTTGCCCGGATGCCTAACTGACTATTCTTAAATAGCCTTTCCCTTCCATGAAAGGCAGGTCAAAAGTGAATGTTGTACCCACATCCGGTGTGGATTCAAATTTCAGCTCCCCTCCCAGAAGTTGCACGTAATGCTGGGCGATAGGAAGCCCGATGCCTGAGCCGGAAGTCATTTCATTGACGCTGTTTTTCACCCGGTAAAACCGGATGAATATATTTTCCAGTTCTTCCTGCGGAATTCCGATTCCGGTATCGGAAACCGTAAACCGCACGGCATTTGTTCCTAACATTTCATATCTGAGATGAATCTCTCCGCTGTTGGTGTACTTGATCGCATTGTCAATCAGGATACCGAGGGTTTCGTTGAGCAGGCGCTGATCTGTGGTGAAACCAAAAGAGGAATTGGGAACATCAAGATTCAGAAACATTTTCACCTGCCTGGTTTCCGGAATGTGAACCCTGTAGCGGCTGTAAATGTCCCGCATGAGCGTATTCACCGGGCAAAACCGCAAGGAAACATCCACGGTATCGGTTTCAATTTTTGACAGGTGAATCGTATTGTCAATCATGTTCAGCAACTGCCTTCCGTTTTGCGAAACGGCATCTGAAAGCTCCAGACGGTCGAGGTTGGCAAGTTCAGTTTCGGCAAGCATGCGCGTAAAGTTGATGATGATGTTCAGCGGAGTCCGGATTTCATGCGACAGGTTTGCCAGGAAAGCGGATTTCAGTCGATCGCTCTCTTCGGCTCTCTTTTTTGCGCGTTCGAGGTTAAACTCAGCATTTTTCCTTCGCGTAATATCGCGCGCAACAGAGATTACCGAATGGGAATTCAGCTTTGCAAGCCGCATCTCAAAAAGATACGTTCCGTTTGGCGTTTGAAGGGAATATTCAATGATTTCAATGGAGCTGTTCTGAATGCAACTCTGAATGCATTTCATAATTTTTTTTGCCATGTTTTTGGGAAACCCTACATCGAAAATACTGTTCCCCACAATGTTGGCTTCTTCAAGCTTGTATAAGTCACTCTCCTTCACTACAAAGTCCTGATAAATGCCGTCTTTGTCAATCACGAAAAACATATCCGGTATTGCTTCCAGAAGCACTTTGTAGCGTTGTTTGCTGCCTTCGAGCTTTTCTTGATTCTTTTTCTCTTTGGTGATATTCTCCAGAATAAGGATAAAAGTATCATCATCAGGCCTCAGAGTGCTTATCTTCAGCCAGATGCCAAGTTTTGAAGCATGAAATTCACTGACTCTTGAAAGACTGCCCAAAAGCAGATTATTCAGGTCAATAGGGTCACGCATCACCAGATTAAAAAGATAATTGGCTTCCTGTCCTTTTGCATCGGCAAGTTTGATGTTGAATAATGATTCAAAAGCAGTGTTTACTTTATGAACGATCAGCTCGTCAATGTTTCCTTCCTCATCCCGGTTTGCCCTGATTTCAGCAATGGGGGATACGGATTCGCCAATGACCTTCGATACACTGTATTTTGTGGTTTTTAACTTCTCATGCAGCTTTTGAGCCTGATTGAAAAATTTCCGGCGAACAAGAAAACCGGCAGAAAAAACAAAAATATAAATCAGAATCGGGTGGGGTAGGGATATGTTTGCCAGATTTTGCGTTCCGAAAATCTGATCCGATTTCAGCAGCTGAAACCCAATGGTGGCTATTGAAATTAACGAATACAGCAGAGGCCTTGAGTCCGTTTCTGAAAAATACAACAGGAAAAAGGCTCCTGCAAGCAGCCACGATGCCGACAGATATACCGTATTTGATGTGGGGAGGTAGGATGAATAGTCAGAAATATAATATCCGTAAACAAAAAAGGGGATGGTATAAAAAAGACTTAACACGATGCCTGTCTTGTTTTTTATCTGGAAAACAATCGCTAAAAATACAGCAATAACCAAAAAAATGTCACAAATGAGGCAGGGGCTGACGTTGCCTCCGGATATTCTGCTGAATAACAGAAACAGCGCAGCCACTTGCAATACCATCAGTGATATTAACAATTCAAAATGCCTGTCTTTTCTATGAAAGGAAGCCGCTGTCCATAACTTCCCCATGAAAATTTTGTATAAAGGGCTGTTCATCACAGCAAATATATGGATAATTCCTTAAAGACCTTCATTTTAAGGTGATTTTCTCAGGTTATTAAAGAAATGGTTGTTACAATTTTTTTCAAAATTGCGAATTTATTTTCAAATGAACATTATTTGCTTCTGTTCAAGAGACAAATAAACTGTTAATAACTACTGATTTTATCAGATTTTATCAACATTTTATCAAATGTTTTGCAATGACATAAAACCGCAGGAAGTCCCTGATTTTACAGTTTGTGAACAAATGTCCTGCTTTGTTGTGAACAGAACAGCTGAAAGGGAAGCAAATTTAACCGGATGGTGTTTATAAAAAAGGCTATTGATAGTGCCAAATTACTTTGTAAGTGAATAAAATGTATTAGCTTTGGCTTCAAACAAAAAACAATGACAGCACAGAATAAAGAAAAAGTAAAATGGTATAAGGTATTGAAGAACAAATACTTTATTGCTTCACTTTTATTTTTTACATGGATTGTCTTTTTTGATGAAAACAGTTTTGTTTCCCATGCTGAAAACAGCAAACGGCTTGAAGAGCTAAACAAGCAAAAGGAATATTACCTGGAGCAAATCAGGATGGACAAACAAAAACTTGAAGATTTGAATTCCGGATATTCACAACTTGAGAAATTTGCCCGCGAGCAGTACCATATGACTAAACCCGATGAAGATCTGTTTGTTATAGTGGAAGAGTGATTGTTATTTCTACAGAAGTTTCTTTTTTATTTCATTGAATTTTATTTTTCCTGTTTGATTACTTGTTCAAATTTCATATATTGCAGGTTGCTATGAAAAATAAATTGGACATATTCAGAATCCGGACAAATGATGTAGCTCCGCAAAAGGGGCGGGTTTTGATTGCAGAGCCTTTCCTGCCCGGAAACTATTTTAACCGCTCGGTGATATTTCTTGTGGCATATAGCGAGAAAGGCGCTGTAGGGTTCATTCTGAATAAAAAAGTAGAGGTGGCTGTTCACGAAATTTTCCCGGATTTCCCGGAATTTGACGGAGATGTTTACCTTGGCGGTCCGGTGGCCACTGATTCTGTCTATTTCATTCACAAGCTCGGGAAAAATCTTCCCGGAAGCATTCATGTGTTGGGGGATCTTTATTGGGGAGGGGATTTTGCCATTTTGAAACAACAAATTTCTGATGGTTTAATCAGCACTTCTGATGTCCGGTTTTTCGTGGGGTATTCCGGTTGGAGCGCAGGCCAGTTGGAACGTGAGCTTAAGGAGGATTCATGGCTCGTGAATGACGTGAATGAAACGATGGTTTTGGGCAATCTTTCCCACGAATCGTGGGCAGAATTTGCCAAACAGGCAGGCGAGCGCTACTCCATGTGGGAAAACTTTCCGGAAAATCCCGCAATGAATTGATGCCTCCCTAAATTCTAAAACAACATCAGAAATTTTCTCAGGGTTTTTGTGGAATAAACTCCAGCGAAATAGAATTTACGCAATGCCTTGTGTTTTTCTGTGTATGCCCCTCTCCATAAAAAACGTGTCCCAGATGGCCCCCGCAGTTTTTGCAGGTTATTTCCGTGCGTCTGCCGTCAGCGTCCGTACTTTTAAACACGGCGCCTTCAATTTCGTCATCAAAACTGGGCCAGCCGCAATTTGATTCAAATTTGTCGGATGAGTTGTAGAGTGCGGCGCCACACTGTTTGCAGACATAGGTGCCTTTCTCCTTGTGGTTGTTGTATTTTCCCGTAAAAGGGCGTTCGGTTCCCTTTTGGATGATCACATAAGTCTCAAATTCGTCTAATTTCTTGTACGCTTTCATCTTTTTCTCCTCCTTTGTTTCTATTTTTATTTCAGGCTTTTGCCGGGCCTGCCCGCAGATGCTTGCGGACAAAGCCATAAAAAATACAAAAATAAGATTTTTCATGCTTTTTCTTTTATTCCGATTCCGGGTTTGTCAAAGAGCATTATTTTTCCGTTGATGATTTTTATCCCTTCATAGGGATCGTTGGAAATGAGCAGATTCCCATCTAAGTCTGCCCATTTTGTACGGGGCGAAAGTTGCGCCGCCGCTGAAATGGCGCATGAAGTTTCGGTCATGCAGCCAAGCATTACCAGCAAATTATTGGCGCGGGCAAGTTCAGTCATTTGATGTGCTTCACGCATTCCGGTGCATTTCATCAGCTTGATGTTAATGCCGGAATAGACGCCCACTGCTGGTTGTACATCGGCAAGCCGCTGAACAGCTTCGTCGCCAATGATCGGCAGCGGCGAGCGTTCCGTCAACCAGGCATGGTCGTCAATCCTCTCTTTCGGAAATGGCTGCTCCACAAATAAAACGTTCCTTTCGCTGAGCCAGTATATCATTTCCAGCGCTTCATCCTTGGTATTCCAGCCCTGATTTACGTCCACGCAAATGGGTTTTGCAGAAACCGACCGGATGGTTTCGATGATCTGTTTATCGTTTGCACTGCCCAATTTCACTTTCAGAATATTGTAAGGTTCCGCTTCCGATGTTTTTTGCCTGATGACTTCAGGAGTGTCTATTCCGATGGTGAACGAGGTGTCGGGAGTGTTTTCAGGTGAAAATCCCCAGATTTTGTACCACGGTTTTCCGATGATTTTTCCGACGAGATCATGCAGCGCAATATCAACAGATGCTTTTGCTGCCGTATTTCCGGGGGCAATACTGTCGGTATATTCCAGAATCTCTTCCAGCCGGAACGGGTCGGTGAACTGGCTCAGGTTGAGCGACGATAAAAACCGGATGACCGATTCATGCGATTCCCCTAAGTAGGGTGGCATTGAAGCTTCGCCATAGCCGGTATAATCCATGTATTCTATTTTTGTCAGCACAACCGGAGTCGTGGAGCGGGAACTGCCGGCCAGAGTGAATACATGCTTCAGCTTTAAACTGTAGGGTTCAAATGTCAACTTTAAACGTTGTGCAGGAATTTTTCCTTTTGCAGGATTCATATACCATGTGATTTTAAAAACCGGACTTATTTTGTACTTGAACGAATTTTTTACTGATCTTTACTTTTTATTTGTCTCCGGACAAATATATGGAATCGGATTAATTTTTAATAAAAACAGGGAATTGGAAAATAATTTTGAAATAGCTGTCCTGTATCGGGACGAACACCTGATTGTGGCTGAAAAACCTTTCGGACTGGCAGTGCATAAGAATGATTTTATGCCGCATGATGCGCCTTATCTGACCAAACTGGCCGGTGAAATGACCGGGAAATGGATATACAATGTGCACCGGCTTGATGCCAAAACATCCGGCGTAATTGTGCTGGCATTTTCTTCGGAAATGGCAAGGGAGCTCACCCAGCAGTTTGAGCGGCAGGAGATTGTGAAAAAATATGCCGCTTTGGTTCAGGGCAATCCCGGCGAGGGCACATTCAGTGATAAAGTTCTGGTGAAAAAGAAATCAAACTTCAAAAAACCGGCAACCACGCATTTCCAGACCTTAAAATCGGTGACAACCGGTATTTCGTATAAGGAAAAAGAAAATGTTTCATTAAGCTTGGTTGAAATAACCCCGGAAACCGGGCGGTGGCATCAGATCCGCCAGCATTTTGCAAAAAATCGCCATGACATTGTCGGGGATACCCACCACGGGGATTTTACGCTGAACAAAATAATTGCCGGGAAAACCGGAATTAACCGGTTGTTATTACACGCTTTGTCATTGGAGTTTACCCATCCCGGAACGCAGCAGCGCATCCGGATTGATTCGCCTTTGCCGTCAGCATTTGAAAAAGTGATGCAGGAATGTCATGCAGGGCATGACGATTCAGAAAAGAGATAAAAAACCTTTTATGCTTCCGTTTGCTTATCCATGTGCGCCATCACCAGCTTGATTTCACCGTAAGAATAGTTATTTCCCAGTCTGTTTTTGATTTCGGAAAAAGATTCATCTTCCTTCTTTTTGCGCAGGTAATGGGAAATTACATCGAATTTTGATTTGCTGATTAGCTCGAAAATATTCAGTTCGCCTTTGCCGACAAAATAGGAGAGGTGACTTTCAATGGTGGAAACAGCAAAATTGCGCTTTTTTGCAATCTCCTCCGGGGAGAGTCCCTGCCTGAAATACATCAGGCTGATTTCTCTGGTGTTCAGCCCGGCAATTTCAATCTCCTCTTTGGCATTCGGCGGAATATCCATCCCTTTTTCATGCCTGAAACCGATTGTCAATGCAAGAATGTCCTGTCCGAAAAGCTCCATCTTTTTTCCGCCAAATCCTTTTATCGCTTTCAGTCCGGCAACAGTTGAAGGTATTTTGCCGGCTATTTCAATTGCTGCCTTCAGCGAAATGATTTTGGATAGCTCCAGGCCTGTTTCCATGGATTTTTCCCTTCTCCACTGAATCAGTTTCCGGTATAATTCAGGATTTTTCGTGTCAATATTCTCTGTTTCCTTTTTGGCTTTTGCAGGATATTTTTCAATGGACGCCAGCGCCCGTGCTTCCAGATAATTTTTTATGGAAAACCCCTTTTTGGCAGATTCCATTCCTGCGCGCCTGACGAAAATTTCGTTTTCTGTCTGTGCGGTCAAATCGCTAATCCGTTTGTGGATTGCTTTGTTGTCGGTTTCAAAACCTGATTGTGCCAAAGGGATTTCAATGTTTTCTGCAAGTTTTTTCAGAAAATAATCGGCTGCTTTGCTCAGCCTTTCCTGCAAAAAGGTGTTTTTTTCGGCAAAGCCGTATTCATTCAACAGTTTTTCCAGCTGGTGATAAAACTTATCCGCAACGTCAATCATCTCTCCCCGGATGGTGCCAAGAGACTTCTGCATATTTTCCTTCAGGTTTCCCA
>CAZVAD010000010.1:0-7343 GCA_964624645.1 uncultured Mariniphaga sp. | reverse complement strand
TTCTGCATCGGCTCAGCGCAACATAAACCTGTCCGTGTGCAAAGGATTGCCGGGCATCAATGATCGCCTTGTCAAAAGTCAGCCCCTGGCTTTTGTGAATGGTAATCGCCCATGCAAGTTTTAACGGATATTGCACAAACTTACCGATGACTTCCTCTTTGATTTCACCGTTTGCTTCATTCAGCGTGTACTTTATGTTTTCCCAGATTTCCTGTCCCACTGCAATGGGTTCCATTTCACCGGGACATTGTACTTCAATCGCTGTCTTGCTGAGTTTGACCACTTTGCCGATTTTTCCGTTGTAGTATCTTTTTTCGGCAGAAGAATCATTTTTGATAAACATGACCTGCGCACCGCTTTTTATTTCCAAAACTTCGTCGGCAGGATAGGCATGTTCAGGGAAATCGCCTTCAATTTCACATTTGAACCGGTGCAATGCGGTTTTCAGAGCATCCAGTTTCGATTCATTTATTCGTCTTGACTGATAGTTGTGCGTGGTGAGTGTGATGTATCCATCTTCCTCCGGCGGTGAAAATCCGGGAATAAACCGGCTGTTCAGCAGTTGTAAGTCTGTCTGATTCATTGTGTTGTCGCGGACTTTATTCAGCAGGTCAATAAAATCCTGTTCGCTCTGTCGAAAAATCTGCTTCAGCTCTATGCCTATAAAATCTGACTTTTTCAGGGCGTGGCTACTGAAAAAGAAGCCGGTCTCGTAGTGTTTTTTCAGAATTTCCCAATCATCTTCCTTGATCACCGGCGCAAGCTGTCTGAGGTCGCCAATCATCAGCAGTTGTATTCCGCCAAAAGGAAGATTGCGGTTCCTGAATCGGCGGAGGGTGGCATCAATGGCATCAAGTAAATCGGCGCGCACCATACTGATTTCATCAATGACCAGCAGGTCGAGGCTGCGGATGAGATTGATCTTGTTTTTGCTGAACCGGAAAAACTGTTTTGTTTTTTGTTGTTTTCCTGTGTCCGGAGAGAAAGAAGAGGTTGCGTTTCCGGGAATCTGAGGGCCAAAAGGCAACTGAAAAAACGAATGAATGGTTACGCCGCCCGCATTGATTGCGGCAACACCGGTGGGCGCGACTACAACCATCCGTTTGGGGGAAATGGCTTTCAGATTTTTTAGAAAGGTCGTCTTTCCGGTTCCTGCTTTCCCGGTAAGAAACAGATTTTTGTTGGTGTAATTTACAAAATTATAAGCCAGTTCAAGCTGGGGATTACTTTGGAGCATAACAGATGTTTATTAAAGAAAAACAATCCGAAAATAAGTAAGTTAAAGCAGTTCTGCAAAATAATTTCGGAATTCAGTAAATTTCAGAATTTTAGAAATCATTCTTCGGAATGGGATATTTGATTAACTTGTTGTTGCCTTATTTTTGAGGACATTTCAATTTATTATTTTTGCATGATGAAAAAATCCTTTGAAGACTTAAAAATAGCCGGGTCGATATTGAAATCGCTTCACGATATTGGTTTTTCCGAACCTACGCCCATTCAACAGATGGCGGTTCCCGTAATCAATTCGGGACGGAACATTGTCGGGATTGCCCAGACCGGAACCGGAAAAACGGCAGCCTATCTGCTTCCTTTACTCACCAAACTGCGAAAACCGGAAGGGAGAGACCCGCGGGTGATTGTTCTGGTCCCCACCCGTGAACTCTCTATTCAGGTTGGCGAGGATGCGGAAGAGCTGACTGCATGGTCAGAATTGCGCCATGCGGCGGTTTTTGGCGGCATAGGCCGCACAAAACATGCAGCGCTGATTGCCGGTGGCGTTGACCTGCTCATTGCCACACCCGGGCGGCTCATGGAATTGTATCAGGCGGGCGAACTCTCTTTGAAGCGGGTGAAACACCTGATTATTGATGAAGCCGACCGCATGTTGGATATGGGATTTCTGCCCCAGCTGCGTATGCTTTTTGAAATTCTTCCTGCCAGAAAGCAAATGCTGCTTTTTTCTGCCACTTTTCCTGAATCAGTAGGAAAACTTGCTGAAGAATTTCTGGATTACTATGAGAAAGTGGAGGCGGCGCCTTCGGCAACACCGGTGGAGGAAGTTCGCCAGATTGCTTTCAGGGTGCCGAATTACCGCACGAAACTCAACATGATTAAACACCTGCTGACTGATGAAGCCGTATTTTCGAGGGTGATTATTTTCGTGAAAACCAAGGAGCACGCCGATGCCGTGTTCAGGGTTGTTCAGCGGAAAGTGGAAGGGGAGAAAAGAATACTTCACTCCAATAAAGGGCAAAATGCCCGCATCAATGCCATTCAGGCATTTAAAGGCGGCGAGGTGCGTGTGCTGATCACCACCGATGTGTCGGCGAGAGGGATTGATGCCAGTCAGGTCAGCCATGTGATTAATTTTGATATTCCCAACAATTACGACGACTATGTTCACCGGATTGGCCGCACTGCCCGTGCAGGAAGCCACGGCGAAGCCATAACGCTTGTTGATCCGTCGGAAGAGTGGCACTGGAGAAAAATTGAGGCGCTTATCCGGATGAAGATTCCTTTGACAGAAATGCCTGAAGAAGTGGAGCGGACAGAAACCGGATTTGATGAACAGCAGAAGCAGCTGAGGGAAATTGACCGCCAGCGGAAAATTGACGACCCGGATTTTCAGGGCGCTTTTCATCCGCGGAAAAGGCAGCGGGGGAAAACGGGAAAGGTTTATGAGGATAAATTCAAGCGTTCAAAGGCAAAGCAAAACCGGGCAAAACGCAAAAGATAGCTGTTGATGACTTATTGCGCCGGAGCCGGCTTCAGTAAGGGTTTTCTGGACCAGAATCCTGCCACAACCAGACCACTGATAATGTGCCACACGCCCCACCAGGCAGCAATAACCGCCATCCCGCCAAGGGCAAGTTCGGGCGGAAAAATTTTCGGATTGAACATGAGCACCAGGGCAAGCCCCGAGTTTTGAATTCCTGTTTCAATGGAAATTGTCCGGCGGTCAATCTGCGGAAGCCTCATCACCGTGCCGGTCAGAAATCCGGTGCCAAGTGCCAGCGCGTTATGTACCAGTACGATGAGAAAAACGACGTGTACAAACCGCATAAAATTTGTGAAATTGGCAGAAAGCAGGATAATCACGTATGCGATGAACACGAGAATGGAAATCTGCCGCATCGGCTTTTTTATTTTATTGGTGAAGTTGGGGAAATATTGCGCGAAAAGCAATCCCAAAACCACAGGAATACCTAAAAGAATCACCACGGTTTGCAACATCTGATAAAAATCAATCTCAATGGGTACCAGATAAGTGCCTGCTCCGGTGGCATTGTAATAGTTCAGGTAAAGTTTTCCCCACACAGCAAAATTCAAAGGGGTCATAATAGTGGCTGCAAGCGTTGCAAAAGCAGTCAGACTGACGGACAGAGCAACATTTGCCTTAGCCAGTGCGCTCATAAAGTTTGAAATATTTCCGCCGGGACAGGCGGCAACAAGAATCATCCCCAATGCAACCGTCGGGATTGGATTTATTAATAAAATGAGCAGAAAAGTAATTGCCGGCAGCAGGATAAATTGGGATACCAAACCGGATATGGCTGATTTCGGCTTCATAAACACATCTTTGAAATGCCCGATTTTAATATCAAGCGCAACGCCAAACATCACGAAAGCAATTACAATATTCAGCGCCAAAAGTCCTGTGGAGGAGAAGTTTAATCTTACATTATCAAGGATTTCCATTGTTTCGCTCATAGCCACAAAATTTGAAATTATACTGCGAAAGTAGAAAAACTATTTTGAAAAAAGCACAAAACGGGTTTTGCGCTTTTAAAATCTTTCACTTTCCCCGTTTTCCCTTTGGGAAAAGAAAAACCAGCGCAAACTCAACAGCAGAGAGTAACATCAGCCCGTAGCCCATCAGTTCGGTCCCTTCTTCAACGGCTGCCTTTGCCATCCGGTAGTTGCTTTCATCGTACATCAGCAGCCAGAATTTTGACCGCCCCATCAACCGGCTGAAAACAAACGTCACCAAAATTCCGGAGAAAAACCAGACCGAAGCCGGTTGCGCAAAAAACTCCATGGTTGCCTTTTTGAGTTTGGAAAAATCACGCCAGACCAGCCATACAATTACTGCAAGAACTAACAAAACCGGATAAGTCCACCACGACTCCATCAGATAATTCAGCTCCCGGATTAAACAGATCAGCAGAAAAAGCGAAATGATCGTGGCAACGGGCTTCACCGGACGGTGTTTGTGTCCCAGGAACATATAGAAAATTACCAGAAAAAGCAGGATAAATTCCTGGGAAAATTCGGTGCGGCTGATTTCTCCAAAATAGCCGTCAACTAACGGAAACATGGCATCCAGCCGGATAATTTCAGATAGCCCCAGTACAAACAGCGAATAGACAATCACTCTGACTGCAATTTTCAGCGGCGTATAGTTTGTCATTTTTCAGATTAAAAAGGGAAAATAAATTCATTTTGCCTGTTGGCAATTTCTTTTCCCGGGATTACCAACAATCTATTATCAGTTTTCGGGCTGCAGAGCCACGCTGATGTAATTTTTAAAATCAAAATATTTCTGAAATGCAGCTTTTACCGAACTTTCAGTAAAACTTTTCACCGTGTCGCTGTATCTGCCGAATTCGGAAAAATCACCGTCTTTCAGGTAATAGGTATTGCTTATGACATTGAGCCAGAACCTGTTTTCGCGTAAGGAAACTTCGCGTTCGCGGAGCATCTTTTCTTTGGCTTTTGCCAGCTCTTCCGCACTTGGGCCGTTTTGCGCAAAATCATTGATTTCATCAAAAACAGCCTGTTGCAGTTCCTCCAATTTCTCGGGGGCAGTGCCGTAGGAAATGGAAACGGTATATTCCTCATCCGGATATTTCGTGGTGGAAGGCCTGGCGCCGATATGATAGACGCTGCTTTTGTCTTCGCGGATAACTTCCAGAAGCCGTGTTTCCAAAATCCGGCAAATGGCATCCAATTCAATGGCATTTGTGGAAGAATATTCAAAATCACCGTGAAACACGATATACTGAAGGCTTTTGTCTTCCGAGCCTTTTTTGACGGTTTTTTGCACTACTCCTGCCGGCGGATTGATGTGCAGGTTGTTCCAGTGCTCTTTCTCTTCCAGATAGGGAATGCTTCCGATGTATTTCTCCACAAGCGGCCTGAGCTGTGCAGTATCAATTTTTCCGACAAAAAAGTATTTGAAATCGGCGGCATTCCGGAATCGCTCCTCGGCAATTTCCCTGATGCGGCTAAAGTCTGCTTCGGCAAGCAATTCCACTGACATGGGCCTGGAGCGCTCATTGTAATTGGATAAAATCACCGCCAGCGAATCCTGAAAAACGGCTTCGGGGGAGGCAGATTTATTCTGAAGCATACCTGCCAGCCGCGACATGTAGGAGCTGAAACTGGTTTCGTCGAAACGCGGTTGGGTAAAATAGAGGTAAACCATCTGCAACAAGGTTTCGATATCCTTCACCGAAGCGCTCCCGTTGAATCCTTCACGGATTTGGGAAACATAGGGCGAAAGGCTGAACACCTTGTCAGACAGCATTTTGTCGAGTGCTATTTTTTCAAATCCGGCAATTCCGCTCATGGCCATGATTGTGGCAGCCAGTCCGGCAGAGACGTCATCTTCCACACCATACAATGAAGTCCCTCCCGGGCTCCAGGCGCTGAACAGAATTTCATCCTCCTTGAAATCAGTGGTTTTCACCACTACGGTAGCGCCATTTTCAAGAATCCACTCCACGGCATCCACTTTCTCCAGACTCATTTCGTTGAGTACTTTGCCAGGCCATGGTTCATCGGCTATCAGCGGAACATCAGTAACCGCATCTTCATAAGGCTCAACCGGAGTTTGCTCAACTTTTTCGAGCAGTGCAAAAATCTCCTCTTCCGAAGGAACTTTGGCATCTTCCAATTCGG
This sequence comes from uncultured Mariniphaga sp., assembly GCA_964624645.1. Lineage (GTDB taxonomy): Bacteria > Bacteroidota > Bacteroidia > Bacteroidales > Prolixibacteraceae > Mariniphaga. Next base: position 1,436 of record CAZVAD010000010.1, on the reverse strand, counting down.
GGGCATTCACTACAACCACGCGGTTTTCATCGGTAATCCACTTTTCAGCCAGCGCATTCACTTCATTCAATGAAATCTGCGGAACAAAAGATTTGTAATATTCATATTCATTTTCAATTCCCGGAACCGGTTCCTCGGTCATCAGAAAATTGCGGGTATATTCCTGGGCATAGCGAATGGATTTTTGCTGCTCTCTTTCGTTATACAGCTGCTCCATCTGATTCAGCAAGGCTTTCTTTTGCCTTTCCAGCTCGGATTCGGTGAAACCGAATTTCCTGACCCGTTCGTTTTCAAGCAGTACCGCTTCAATCCCTTCTTCAATTTTGCCGTTGTGGCAAACTGCAACCGACTGATAAGCATTAATCGGCCCGAACATTCCGGAATAGGAAGACTGCCCCATAATAAACGGAGGTTCAGCCTGCTGGGTCTTTTCGCTGAGCCGGTTATTGATCATGGCATTGTAAAGGTTGTAAATGATGGTGTTTCGGAAATCATTCAAAACCACTTCTTTTTCCAGGGGATGCTTGTACAAAACAAAAGCGACCGGATATTGCGCTTCCTTGTCGGTGGCAATGCTAACCAGGGTTTCTTCATGCCCGGGGACTTCAAAATACTCTTTCTTCCGGGGATTTTTCACTGCCGGAATCTGTGAAAATTTACTTTTCACCCGATGCACCATTTCATCGTGATTGAAATCGCCAACCACAACCACCGCCATCAGGTCCGGGCGATACCAGTCTTTTCTGAACCTGCGCAGGTTCTCCGGCGGCGCATGGTCCACAATTTCCTGCTCGCCGATGGGCAGGCGGCTGGCGTATTTTGAATTATTCAGAAAAACCGGCAGCCATTTTTGCTGCATCCTGAAATTTGCATTTCGCCCGCCGCGCATCTCTTCGCGGATTACTCCGCGCTCTTTTTCAATTTCTTCGTCCGAATCGGTAACCTGACACGCCCAGTCGTAAATGACCTGCAGCCCTTTATCGATATACAACTGGGAATCCAGCGGCACTTTCAGCATATAAACGGTTTCATCAAAACTGGTGTAGGCATTGATTTCCGGCCCAAATTCCATTCCGATGGATTCAAAATAGGTGATCAGCTCATTTTTAGGAAAGTTCTTCGTGCCGTTGAAAGCCATGTGCTCTGCAAAATGTGCCAGCCCTCTCTGGTCTTCGTCCTCATCAATGGAACCGGCTTTCACGACGAGCATCAGCTCTGCACGGTTCTGTGGCTCACTGTTGGCGCGCACATAATAGGTCATGCCATTTTCCAGAACCCCTTTTGACAGCTTCGGATCAAGCGGAATTGGGTCATTGAGATCAAAATTTTGCTGTGCTCCGAGCAAAAGGGAGCAAAACAGCAAAGCGGTGATTAATATACTTTTCATGTGACTAATATTAATAATTTTCAAAGGTATCATATGGAACTCGCATGTG
>CAZVAD010000009.1:29537-39916 GCA_964624645.1 uncultured Mariniphaga sp. | reverse complement strand
TTACTCATTTAAATAGTTTTGAAAGATACGAATACTTTGAAAGATTTTCACACAAAGGTTCATCTAATTAATTCCGGATACAAATTTTAAAAATTGTACACTTACCGTACGCATAAAATTATTTTACAGAAAGATTTGACCATAAGTGGAGTTGGACAGGTAAAGCACTTCTGAAAAAAGCATCAAATCTGGAGAACAAACAAAATGTTATTCATGTATTTGAAATACTATCACTAACTTGCAAACTCATCCATTGCAAGAAATGAAAAAATACCTGGTAATCGTTTGGATAATTTTTTTGGTGCAGGCTTCAAAAGGAACGTCACTGGAAGTCCGTTATGACGGCAAAATCTATATTCCGCAATTTTCATTGGATGGAAATATCCTGCTGACCATACCCGATGAGGGACAGTGGTCCATTGCAACCGACTGGCAGAACGACTGGCCGGATCAATGGGTACACGCCTTTACCGACAGCATGGAAACTGCCGGCGAGTGGACTATCCTGCATGGCAGCATTGACCTTCCGGACGGAAAATGGATCTTGCGTGATGCTTTCCGGCAGGAAGGGAACAAGGTGCGGTGTATCCGCCGTTTTGAATGGACCGGAAAATCGGAACTGAAACGCATCACCCTTTCATCACGCTGGCAAACTCCCGTGTTTTCGGAAAAGGTATTTATGCCGGGCATTCTTTATTACGGAAATCCTTCCGGCTATAAAAACGGCGGAAACATGCCCACTTTCGGTAAAGCACATGCGCCGGAGGCTCTGTTTGAGGAACACCGGTTTTCCATGCCGTTTGTTGCCGTTGAATTTGAGAAAAACAACAAGGTCTATTCTGCTGCCATTCACACATTACCCTCTCCGGCGCCATTTGGAAACATCCCCGATCAATGGTGGTCTCTGGGAGCAAAAGCGCAGGAAAACAAAACGGAGTTGTGCGCTTTGTCAGGCCCCGTAGTCTGGAACCAAAAACGAAGTTTTGCAAAAGCCCGCCAAAAAAACAGTGATGCAATGAAATACGGCGATACCTACCTGAATATTGAACCGGGTGGAATCATCGAAAAAACCTTTTTCATTGAACTGTCCGGTGCAGAACAAAAAGGTGCAGGTTTCATGTCGTCAATCAACACGAGCATGGATATTTTCAAGCCTTACTTTGCGGACGATATGCCTTCCTTTGAGCAAATCATCCGGGATAAATATCAGTTTGCAAAATCACGGTACATTGAAAAAGACAATGTTGCAGGATTCAGTATGTATCCGGTGGAAAATCGCAGGCAGTTTGTTTTTGGCTGGTGCGGACAGGCAGCATCTCCGGGTTTTGCCATGCAAAATCTTGGCGACATCGTGCAGGATGCTGATTTAAACGATAAGATTCAGAAATCACTTGATCATTTGACCACTTCTCCGTTTAATGAAAACGGATTTCACCTGATTTACGACTTTGACAGTGGAAACTGGAGTGGTCAGGATTTTCTGTCGCAGGGGCAGGGTATGTATAATTTTGCGAAAGCGATACAATCCGCCCGGAAAAACAGAAATTTCAACACAACCAAATGGGAGGTATTTTTTCAGCAGGCGTGCGATCTCCATGCACAAAGGATTTTAAGAGAACCGTGGCATCCGGTTTCCACCAACGAAGGATTCCTTGCCGCTCCGCTCGCCGTTGGTTACCTGCTCTATGGCAAGCAGCAATATTTAAATGCTGCGGCAAAAATTGCAGATCATTACATGGAAAGGCACCTGGGAATGGAAGAGCCCTACTGGGGCGGCACCCTTGATGCCACCGGCGAAGACAAGGAAGGCGCATGGGCAGCTTTTCAGGCTTTTCTCTCCTTGTATGAAATCACCAAAAATGAGAAATACCTGAAAGCTGCCGAACATGCAGCGTATGTCACCCTGAGTTACACGGTTGTGTGGGATATCCCGATGCCACCGTCCCGGCTGGCAAGCCATTTTTTCAAGACAAGAGGCTGGACAACTGTTTCACCGCAAAACATGCACATTGATGTATATGGGGTAAATTATGCGCCCTGGCTCTACAAGCTTGGCATGTATCTCGAAAGGGAATCGCTGAAAAAAGTATCGCTGCTCATGTACCGTTCCTGCGGCCAGATGATTGACCCTTACGGTTCGCACGGCGAACAGCTTCAGCAAACCAATTTTGCACAACGTGGCAACATGTCCGATATTTACAAATTCAGGGGCGGCTATGCCGAAGACTGGACGGTATTCTGGATCACCGCACATTTTCTGAATGCCGCAGCGCATTTTATGGAAATTGACCCGGAAATCATTTCCCGTTAACACACCAACCGCCATCACAAACCATTGTCAGCAAATTAATATTCAATCAATTAACTCCATTCCCGGAGATTACAAAATTTGTTGCCCGGCATTCAGTACTGGAAAAATCTTATATTTACCGGACTTTCGTGAAAAATAAACAATCAAAATATATGAAACAAATTGAAATTTATTGCCACAATACCCGGGCAAAGCACATCTACCCGCTGGGCACTTCGCTGCTCGAAATCAGCAAGGATCTGGATATTCAAATGGAAAATAATGTTTGCGGTGCATTTGTAAACAATCAGGTGAGGGAACTCTCATTTTGCGTTGTAAAAACAAAAAATATTGAGTTTTTTGATGTTTCCCATCCCGACGGGATGCGGATTTATGCACGAAGTCTGATTTTTGTCATGTATGCCGCCGTGAAAGAGGTCTTTCCCTATGTAACGCTTCGCGTTCCGCGTGGAATTTCCAACGGATATTTTTGCGAACTTTCAGGTTTTGGCCGGGAAATTACCGATCGCGACACTGAACTGATCAAAGCCAAAATGCAGGAGCTGATAGATGCGGACATTCCTTTCATCAAAAAAAACCTGCCTACCCCCGATGCGATTGATCATCTGATGCAGGAAGGACTGGAGGAAAAAGCCCGGTTATTTGAGCAGAAAGGACATCTGTTTTCCAGTCTCTATTTTCTGGAAGAACTTGGAAACAATTTTTACGGACATCTGCTGCCGTCAACAGGGTATATTACCAATTTCGACCTGATTAAGTTTTTTGACGGGATTTTAATCCGTGTTCCGAAACCTGAAAATTTTGACGAGCTGCAGGATGCGCCGGTTCTGGAAAAACTTTTTGATGTTTTTCAGGAACGCAGGAGATGGGCAGAGATTCTGAAAGTGAATACGGTGGCTGACCTGAATGACTTTGCCCTTCAGAAGAAAGACGGTTATATCATAAAAATTGCAGAGGCGCTGCACGAAAAGAAGATTGCTGAAATTGCAAACGAAATCTACGACCGGAACGGGGACGTTCGTGTGGTGCTGGTTTCAGGCCCTTCGGCTTCAGGAAAAACGACCTTCAGCAAGCGGCTTGGTGTTCAGCTTGCTGTGAATGGCCTGCGGCCATTTCAGCTCTCCCTGGATGACTATTTTGTGGACAGGGAACATACGCCCCGCGACCAGTATGGAAATTTTGACTTTGAAGCGCTGGAGGCAATAGATATTGAGTTTTTCAACGAGCAGCTCATTGATTTGATGCGGGGAAAGGAAGTGAATCTTCCGCGGTTTGATTTTCAATACGGCAGAAGACACATGAACGGCAGCCGGATGCAGCTCAGCCCCGGGGACATTCTCATAGTTGAAGGAATTCACGGAATGAACCCGCGACTTTTGCCCATGATTGACGAGAAAAACACATTCAAGATTTTCATTTCCGCACTCACACAAATTGCGATGGATGAGCACACCTATGTTTCAACTTCCGATAACCGGTTGCTCCGCCGCATGATCCGCGACAGTAAATACAGAAATTATAAAGCTGCTGAAACATTGGGGCGCTGGCCTTCGGTACGAAACGGTGAAGAGAAAAATATTTTTCCGTATCAGGAAAATGCGGATGCCATGTTCAATTCGGCCACGCTGTATGAGTTTGGCGTGCTGCAAAAATATGCTGTCCCCCTTCTGGAAACCGTACTCGAAAACCAGAATGAATATACGGAAGCACGGCGGCTGTTGAAGTTTTTGTCCTATTTCAAACCCATCAACGATGCTGAAATACCGCCAACATCGCTGCTCCGGGAGTTTTTGGGCGGCAGCAGTTTTGCATATTGACAAATTTTTCAGCCACCGGAATGAGGTTTGGAATTAAGGATATATTGTTTGTTTCTGTTCAGTTTTTGCTTTTCGGTCTCTTTTTGTTCAATGTTGAATCATTGAACATTGCTTTTTCAAAACTGATTAAACAAGCCGGGATAATCATATTGATAGCCGGTGTTCTGGAACTTTTTTTGGGACTTCTCCATTTAAACCGTAATCTTTCTCCGTTTCCCACACCTAAAGCCGGTGCATATCTGGTTAGAACAGGCTTGTATAAATATATCCGTCATCCGGTTTATTCGGGAATTCTCATTTCGGGATTAGGCTTTTCTGTTGTAACCGGCTCCGGCTTTCGGCTGATTGCTACCTCGCTGCTGTTCATACTGTTCTGTTACAAAACGATATACGAAGAAGAGAAATTGTTGGCAGTTTTCCCCGAATATTCAGACTATAAAAAAAGAACCGGCAGATTTTTGCCAAAATTGTAAAAATGGTTCACCTGCGATTGCTTTATTTTTTGGTTGGCAGGGACGAAAAAAAATCTGAACCGAATACCTGTAAGTTTTCAGGAATGGATTTCTGCCAAAAGGATTTGCTGTTTAAAAATTTGATTTTAATTTTGGAAATATTTAACGACAAAAATTGAAAATTATGAGTATTGAAAAAGTACTGGAAGCCATGAAGGCTGCCGGAAAACCGCTGAAAGCCGGAGAAATTGCCACAGCAGCCGGCATAGACAAAAAAGAGGTGGACAAAGCGATGAAAACCCTGAAAGAACAGGAAGCAATTGTTTCGCCCAAAAGATGTTACTGGGAGCCGAAGTAAAAAATCAGCTTCAAAACAAGAGGGTGCTCTGAATATTCGGAGCACCCTCTTGTTTTGTGTTCTGTTTTGCGTTCCGCCGGAATTTATTCCACCGCCCGGAGCCAGGCTTCCGCCATGAGTTGTGCGCCGGCCATGGAAGGATGCACGCCGTCACCCGTCCAGTAGGTTGACGGTGCGTAGTTGAGCGCTTCATCAAACACTTTCTGAAACGGAACCCAAATAGCCTTAAACTCCTTTGCAAGCGCAGCCGCTGCTGCCTGGTATTCTTTCATAGGCTCCACCCATGTTTCATCCACAGCAGAAGTATTCAGCACATAAAACGGCTCGCAAATCACCAACTTCACATCCGGAAGTTTCTCCACAGTGCGGTGAAGCAAAGCGCGGAAATCATTTTGGTAGGTTTCAACCGTTCCATCATAGTTTCCTCCGCGGGTGTGCCAGTAATCATTCACCCCAATCAGAATGCTCAGCACCTCAGGATTCAGCGCCAGGCAATCCTTTTCCCAGCGATTGGCAAGCTGAAAAACTTTATTTCCGCTGATTCCCCGGTTGTAAATTGTCAGGTTCAGCGATGCGAGGTCATTCATCAGCGCCGATGCCGCAAGAAAAGCATACCCCGAACCAAAGGAACGCGCATTGTTGGGCAGTTCCTTCTCTTTTTCGCGGCCTGCATCGGTAATGGAGTCCCCTTGGAACAGGACCGTGTTACCCTTTTGAAAAAGGGAATATTTTTTCGATTTATCGCCGGAAGCGGGTGCAACGCAGGACGAAACGATGGCAGGAATATTTATCAGCGCAGCTGCACCGACTGCCGTGCGGCCAAAAAATTTCCTTCTGGATAAACTCATTGTATCAATTTTAAAGGTTTTTTTAACTGAAATTAAAACGGTAACCCGTCATTCATATCACCGGCCGGTTCCGGCGGCAGGTCTTCCAGTCCGAAAGGCGGCGGTGGCGGAGGCATATCCCCCTCCCCGGATGCCTTGTCAATTTTCCAGGCATTCACGTTGTGATACCATTTCCCGTTGAACTCACGGGATTCAAGATTGAATGACACCTTCACCTCATCGCCGGATTTCATATTTTCAAGCAATGAAGTTTTATCGTTAAAAAGGGTAAAACACACTTTGCGTGGAAACTGCTCATCAGTGCCGATAACAAATTCCTGTTTTTTCCACTCATTGCCTGCGCGACTAACGCCGGACTCAGGCTGAAGAATCTGTTCTATTTTTCCGGAAATTTCTAAACTCATAAAACAAAAATAATAAAAAACCCTTTGCCGGGAAAGCAAAGGGTTTTTTCATCAAAATATCTTACTCCCCGTCCTTGACAATTTCAAGCAACTCCACTTCAAAAATCAATGTGGAATTCGGTCCGATGGTCGGGCCGCCGCCACGTTCGCCGTAGGCAAGATCAGACGGCAGATAAATTTTCCATTTTGATCCGACGGGCATAAGCTGCAACGCTTCTGTCCAGCCCGGAATAACCTGATTCAGTGCAAAAACTGCCGGTTCACCACGATCCACAGAACTGTCGAAAACAGTTCCGTCAATGAGCGTTCCGTGATAATGTGCACGAACCTGGTCTTCTGCGGTCGGTTTAGCCCCGCTGCCCTCGGTCAGTATTTCATACTGAAGTCCGCTGGCTGTTGTTACCACCCCCTCGCGGGCTTTGTTTTTTTCCAGAAAAGCATTCCCCTCTTCGAGGTTTTCCTGTCCTTCGCGCTCGCCTTCCGCTTCAAAGTATCTTCTGATAACCTGATCGGCTTCTTCAACGGTCATCAAACCTTCTTTTCCGAAAGTTCCCGCATGAAATGCCGCCATCATCGCTTCAAGATTGATTTTGCTTCCACCGGGGACATTATCCACCTGCTGCTTGTTGTTGGTTCCTACCAAAAAACCGATTGCGTAACCTGCTGAGTCGGCAGAAGTTTCAAGTTTGACGTTTTTGACCGAGCCGGACTGACCGCAACTCATGCCAGCCAGCATTAATAGTAAGGCTGACAAATAAATTATACCATTTTTCATCATGTAAATAAATATTAAAGATTGTTTCTGTAAAAATTCAAGATTGTTTTCTGATAAAATGTGCGAAGATAATTGAATTTTTGTGCAATTAACTTTCTGTTATCACTTTTATTGCCCGCAACATCTCTTTTTTTCCCGGAGGGCCGGGCAGCCTTTCCACGCGATATCCTGCCGATGCCAAATTACGGCGCACCTCGCCTTTGGCGCTATAGGTTACAAAAACCCCGTTATCTTCTGTCATTTCAAATAAATTTAACAAATTTGAAGCAGTCCACATTTCGGGCTGTTTATCAGGACCAAAAGCATCAAAGTAAATAATATCGGCTTTTTGCTCCGGGTTTCGCCCCATGGAAACAAAATCAGCCTGCATTTTCAATAAGGTAAACCATGGGGAAATTTTCACGGGAATATTCCACGCACAGGAATGAATTGCCTGAAACAGAGCATCGCCGCCACCGGAAATAAATTTTCCATAATCAAGCAGCAATGCTTTCTCCGGCAAAACCGGATTTTTCTCAATCGTTGTGTAAAAAGTCGGACGATTTTTCAACTGTGCTTCATGCGCCGTCAAAAGACAATTCAGCCCGGAGCCAAATCCGATTTCCAGCACCTTCGGACGGGGTGCGCTATTGCAGGCATAACCTTTTTCAAGAAAAACATATTTTGACTCTGTAACAGCGCCATTCACCGAATGGTAATGGTCGTCATATTCAGGCAGATAAAATGTAGCCGAACCGTCAGAAGTGTATTTCAATTCCAGTTTCATTGCCCAAAATTGCTCACAAATTCCGAAAAATAAAACAAAATTGATAGTTTTGTAAAACAAAAGGAGGAATTATCATGCTGTTAAAACTTTATAACGAAAATCCGAATCCGCGCGACATTCTCAAAATTGTGGAAGTGCTCCGCAACGGAGGCGTAATCATTTACCCCACCGATACGGTTTACGGTTTGGGGTGCGACATCACCAATGTGAAAGCTGTGGAAAAGATTGCACGTTTCAAGGGAGTCAATATTGAAAAGTCCAACTTTTCATTCATTTGCAGCGATCTCAGTCACTTGTCAGATTACACTAAGCCTATTTCAAACCCTGTTTTCAAACTGATGAAAAAAAACCTTCCGGGCCCGTTCACCTTCATTCTGGAGGCCAGCAACAATGTGCCCAGGTATTTTAAAGGGAAGAAAAAGACAGTGGGAATCCGTGTGCCCGACAACAACATTATCCGCGAAATCGTGCATGAACTGGGGAATCCGATCATGTCAACATCCATCAGGGATGAGGATGAAATCATTGAGTACACCACTGATCCTGAACTGATTTACGAAAAGTATCAGGATATAGCGGACATTGTCATTGATGGCGGTTACGGCGAACTGATTCCGTCCACAGTGGTGGACTGTACCGGAAGTGCCATTGAAATCATTAGAGAAGGGAAAGGAATTCTGGAGCTGTAAAAGAGGGAATCCTCCCGCCAGACCACTTCCTGCTACTCTTTCCAGAAGGAGGGGGTGAAAAGAACCAGCACCGTAAAAAGTTCCAGCCGGCCCAGCAACATCAAAAACGACAAAAACCATTTTCCGGCAGGTGTAACATGGAGAAAATTTTCCACAGGGCCGACATTTCCCAGTCCCGGGCCAACATTCCCCAGACTGCTGGCAACAGCTCCCAGCGCCGAATCCAGGTCAGGTTCCATGAATGAAAAAGCGGCTACGCCCAGGCCAAAAATCACAATATAAAACATAAAAAAAGCCAGCACGTTGGTGATGATTTTCGGCTCCACAATCTGTTTGTTGAATTTCACCGGAATGACAGCATTGGGGTGCACCAGCCGCCGGAGCTCGTGGTAACTGTTTTTCATCAGCAGAACAATCCGCATGATTTTGATACCGCCACTGGTGGAACCGGCTGAGCCGCCAAAGAAAAACAATCCAAAAAGAACAATGGTAAACATGGGCGCCCAGATCAGATAATCGGCGGTAATATAACCCGTGGTTGTGATGATCGAAACCACCTGAAACAGGGAGGTTCTAAAAGTCTGCTCAATTCCTGTCCAGTCAGTAATCAGTAAACCCGAAAAGATAATCAATGTAAAAACCAGTATAAAAATTCCATAATATTTGAATTCCTCATCCTTGAACGCCCGTTGAAAACTTCCTTTAAGCGCCAGAAAGAAAAGTGCGAAATTGGTTCCTGAAAAAAACATAAACAGAATCAGGATATAGTGTATTGCCGGCGATTCCCAATGTGCAATACTGGCCTGTTTTGTGGAAAACCCACCCGACGACATGGTGGTGAGCGAATGGCAAACCGCATCAAACAAACCCATTCCGGCCAGCCACAACATGAGCATTTCAGAGAAAGTGAGTACAAGGTATATGCTCCATAGCGCCTTTGCCGTTTGCCTGATCCGCGGGCTGATGCGGTCGGGAGCCGGACTGGGATATTCTGCCATGAAAAGCTGCATTCCGCCAATGCCAAAAATCGGTAAAATGGCAAGCGACAAAACAATGATACCCATGCCTCCCAGCCATTGGGTCATGCTTCGCCAGAACAGAATGCCGTGAGGCATGGAATCTATATCGGTCAGAATGGTTGAACCGGTAGTGGAGAAACCCGACATGGTTTCAAAAAAAGCATTGGTGAAATCAGGAATGACGCCGCTGATTATGTAGGGCAGACTGCCAAACAGCGAAAACACAATCCACACCAGTGAAACAATGATATACCCATCCCGGCGGCTGACGTCGGGAGTGGCATTCCGGGTAGAATAGACAAACAAAAAACCTGTCAGAACGTTGATGCCCGATGAAATCAGGAAGGCAGCCATATCGTGCTCCCCATAGAGCGCTGAAACGCCGAAAGCAAGAAGCATGGCAGCGCCTTCAACCAAAAGCAAAAAACCCAATACCCTGAAAATGATTTTTTGGTTCATACTCTTTTATAATTAGCGGGCAAAACAGTTTCCCGGTTGCCTCACTTTTGATTTCATTTTTCCGGGGAGATTGCACATCAAATTAAAAAGGATTTTCATACAAACGTCTTACTGCTTCTTTTACAAAATCGCACCGGGTTGATATTTTCAACCAATTATCAAATTAACACGTTTCCCGAGACCAAATTCAAATATTCTGTAAAGCGTTGAAAGTTGGATGTCACACTTCCCGTTTTCAAGCCGTGATATATAACTTTTCTTTGTTCCGATTTTTTCAGCAAGTTGTTCCTGCGTCATATTCGCTTCTTTACGTGCTTCTTTCAACAGCTCGCTGATTACAAAATAATGCGCCTTTTCTTCAAATTCATCCCGCTCCTTAGTGCCGGTTTTTCCATATTTAATATCTAACAACTCTTCAAAGTTTTTAGCATTTCTGATATTTTTTTTGTTCATTTCTTTATTCCTTTTTGAGTTAATTTGC
>CAZVAD010000009.1:11041-29437 GCA_964624645.1 uncultured Mariniphaga sp. | reverse complement strand
ATACAAGTTTTTAAAATTATAAATTGAATCCCTGAACTCAGCGAAAAACCGGATAATCTATTTGAAAAACTTCTCCAATTTTCTTACTGCCGAAGGCAGTGTGAACACCACAACCCGGTCGCCTTCCTGAATCCGGGTATTTCCATGGGCAATGTATCCGTTCTCTCCCCGGATGACTCCCCCAATTTTGGCTTCATCCGGAAAGTCCAGCTCCATGATGGATTTCTGGACAACCCGGGTATTCTTTTTGGCAATAAACTCAAAAACTTCAGCATCGGAAGAGGTGAGGCATTTCACTTTTGAAATGGCGGCGCTCAGGGTAAAACGGTAAATATAACTTGCCGCAATAAGCTTTTTGTTCACAATACTGCCGATATTCATACTTTCGGCAAGCCCCATGAAAGCCAGATTTTCCACTTCGGCAATCGTTCTGCGCACCCCAAGGGTTTTTGCAAGATGACAACCTAAAATATTGATTTCCGAACTGTTGGTTGTTGCAATCACGGCATCCATCTTTTCGATGCCTTCGTCTTTCAGCAGTTTCAGATTCCGGCAATCTCCGTTGATTACCAGAATGTTCCCGTATCTTTCCGCCAATTGCTCACACTTTTCAATATTTTCTTCAATCACTTTGATGCGATACTGTTCACCTAACTTTTCAAGGGTATTTTTAGCAATCCGGCTGCCGCCTAAAAACATAATATTGCGCACTTCAAAGGTTTTTTTGGCAGTGAGCTCAAAAAGACGAAGCTGCTCCATCGGCGTGGTGATAAAATAGACAATATCGTCATCTTTTATGCAATCCGATCCGTTGGGAATAATAGTTTCCCCGCCGCGATTGATGGCTACCACCAAAATATTTTCATTTTCGGCGGCGAGAGATTCAAACGTTTTATTCAGAATGGGGGCATCGCCGCGCACTTTGATACCAAGCAGCAATAATTTTCCGTGGGAAAACTCAATAATCTGGCGGGTTCCCGTCTGTTTCACCGAAGAAACAATCTCTTTTGCTGCAAGGCTTTCCGGGTAAATCAACTCATTCACCCCCATGCTGTTAAGTTTCTCCCGGTGAACTTTCTGCAGGTACTCCGCATTGTTTATCCGGGCGATTGTCCGCTCAGCGCCTAAATAGGATGCCAGGGAACAGGACAGTATATTCCGCTCTTCCGACGGAGTGACGGCAATAAAGAGATCTGCCTTTGAAATTCCCGTCTGCTTCAGGTCTGAAAACAGATGTGCCGAGCCAACAACAGGCATAAAATCAATGTCGCTGTCAACTTCTGACAACCGTTCCGGCGAATCATCCACTAAAACAATATCGTGGTCTTCACTGCTCAGCATTTTGGCCAGATGAATGCCCACCTCCCCTGCCCCCGCAATTACAACTTTCATTTCTGATTGAAATAATTTAAAATCATGTACAAATTAAAGAATAACCCTACAATTGCAAGCTATTTTTGTTTGCTCCCTCAAAGCAAAAAATAAACTTTTAAAAATAAATAAAGGTACAAATTTCCAGATGAAATTACTCATCCGGAGGAATAAATAATTCATTGTCAGAACTGAATTCCGGCAGAATTTCCTGAAAAGGGGTATCCGCTCTTTTCTCCGAAACTGAATGCAGCGCCGCTTTCTCAGACTGTATGTGCCTGAACAGCTGCTTTTGCCGGAAATTGTTAAGTTTTATAAAGAACGAGACAGAAAACAGCATAAACAAAAAAAGGAAGGCGCTTTTGAAATATATTTTTCTTTTGCCTGCGATAAAAAGAAAAGAGAAAATCAGCACTGCATACAGCAGAACCAGCTCAATGCTGTAAACAGAAAGCTCCAGAACCGAGAATGGCAGTTTCTCAACGATTTCGAGAAAATAAATCACAAAATGAAGTACAAAACCGGTGATTTTTGCCAGGGGAACGGCAATCAGCGGAATTCCGCCAAAAATAAGCAGCAAAATCCCCAGCGGAATGAGAACTCCGGCTGCCGGAATGACCAGAAGATTTGAAATCCAGAAAAATGTAGGAAACTGACCGAAATAGAATACCGAAACGGGAAAAGTAGCGATTTGCGCCGCCACGGAAGTGGTGAGCAGCGCCCAGAAATAGCGAGTCAGCCTGAAACGGAAAGTAAATATTTGCACCATCCGCGGCTGAAGAAATACGATACCGAAAACGGCAGAATAGGATAACTGGAATCCGGCATCAAAAAGATTGTTCGGGTTCAGCAAAAGAAGCACAAAGGCAGAAGCAACCAACGATTGATAAATATTACCGTTCTTTCTGAATACCGAACCAATCACCACCAGCGTAAACATTGCCGACGCCCGGCTCACGGATGGTGAAAGCCCGGTCAGAAAAGCAAAGCACCACAGCGACAGAACCATAATCAGTAAATAGAGAACTTTCCCTCTTTTTTGCTTTTTCAGAAAACCAAAGAAAAACGAAAGAATCATAAACACAATGCCCACATGAAGGCCGGAGACAGCAAGAACGTGCATTGCTCCCGCCGCGGAGAAAACCCGTTTGGTTTCAGGGTCCAGTCCGCGCTTATAGCCAAGGGTCAGTGCCGACAGCACATGAAACTCCTTCTCTCCCAGATTCTGGTTGCGAAAAACTTCAAGCAGATATAACCGGGTTTGCTCGGCAACAGTCATCAGGCTATGATTGAACAATCCGGTTTCCGTCCAGTGGCTGTCCGGCAGATAGACCTGCCGGTATATCTTTTTACGCGCCAGATAACGCGCATAGTCAAAATCGCTGAAATCTTCGCTGTTCTTCACCTGCTGCGGATTTCTGGAAAAAACAACCTGCTCGCCCGGTTTTAGCTGGCCGGCTTTTTCACTTTTTGCAAAATAGACCATCACTTTTTCACCGGTTTTGAAAACCGAATCGTTACGGGAAAACCGGTTGATTTTCAGAACGGACTGATAAGATTTTGGTTTTTCCTGCAAAATTTCCAGAACAGTGGCAGAAAATTCTCCGCCTGTGAAAAAATAAGGCTTTTGGTTGAACGCCTGAAATCTCCAGACTCCGGCAACGGCAAACAACAGATATATCCCGATGCCAAAAAACAGAGTCGTCCTGAAATTATGAAACAGCAATGTGATTAACAGAAATCCGAAACCAGCGAACAGGACAAAAATCAGGGCTGACGGATTAAAATAAAACAGATTACCTGCAATAATCCCGGTTACCAGGGCTGCAGCAGGCCGTATCAAAGGGATGGTATGAACTGTTTCTTTTAGCACTTTCCGCATGATTTATGGAACACACAGGGGTTCAGCCTGATGGCATCACATAATCAAACAGAAAAGTGAAGAAAAGGTTAATTTTCAGACAGGTATTTTTATGCGATAGTGGGGCTGCACCTTGCCGGTTGCAATATTCCGAAGTTTGGTTTTCAGCAGTTTTTTTCGCAACGGAGACAGATGGTCAATAAAAAGCACGCCTTCCAGATGGTCAAATTCATGCTGGATCACCCTTGCGGCAAATCCGGTGTAAGTTTCTTCGTGAAGTTCAAAATTCTCGTCATAATACCTCAGATGAACCGTTTCCGGGCGCCTGACATCTTCCCGGATTTCGGGAATACTGAGGCAGCCTTCATTCATCACACAATCTTCGCCAGTAACTTCGATAATTTCAGGATTGATAAAAACCTTTTTGAAATCCATAAGTTCCGGTTCCTCATCTGCTGCCGGAGCGGTGTCAATCACAAACAACCGGATTGACTTATCCACCTGCGGAGCAGCAAGCCCCACTCCATCTGAATGATACATGGTCTCCCACATATTTTCGATGATTTCTGCCAATCCTTCGTGGTTTTTATCAATTGCCTTTGCCTTTTTCCTCAATACCGGATCGCCATATACTGTTATGGGATACTTCATATCATTTCATGTTTCGTTTTTGTTCCAGATAACTTTGCAGAATAATGGTGGCGCTGATGGCGTCAACCAGGCTCTTATTTCTCCTTGCCATTTTTTTAACACCCCCGTCAATCATGGTTTGAAAAGCAATTTTTGAAGTAAATCTTTCATCCGCCTGGACGATGGGAATATCAGGATATTTCTTCTGAAATGCTTTGATGAACGGGTTGATGTATGCAACAGCTTCCGAAGCGGTGTTATTCATTTGCATGGGGTAACCGATTATCACCTCGTCCACTTTTTCCTTATTGAAATAGGCATTCAAAAAATTCCAGATTTCCGCCGTAGCCACAGTATCAAGTTTGCCTGCAATAATCCGGTTTATGTCGGTTACTGCAAGTCCAACCCGTTTTTTCCCATAGTCGATAGCTAAGATTCTTCCCATGCCTGCAATTTTTCGCAAAAGTAATGAGAAAAAATGAACATAAAAAAACGATGCCTATATTAACCCCTTTCGGAATTTAGCAGAAATTCAGCTCAGGGAATGAAATGGGGATGAAGCTCAGCAAGCCGCTCCACAACCGGGGCGCCTGTTTTTTCAAGCCGTTCTTTGGACTGGTGCCCGTTGGCAACCAGTGTGCACCGGATGCCCAATTCGCGGGCGACTTCAAAATCGTGAATGGTGTCGCCAAACATCCGTGCATTTTCCGGGTTGATGCCAAATTCGCTGAAAAGCTGTTTCCCGCGTTCCACTTTTGAAACCGCAAAGTGATCGCCCAGTCCGGCAACGCCTTCAAAAAAATGAAAAATTCCATTGTGCTTCAATGTTCGCTCCAACATCTCCTGCTCCATGGCGGAAAGCACAAATTGCCTGACTCCTGCGGCGCTGAAAGAACCAAGGACCTCCGGTACATCGTCGTGCAAAGCACAGCTTTCTATCCCGCTACCATAGATATCAATAAATTCCAGCGCCGGGGTTTCAAAATCCTCTTTACTAAAATCAAAGCCTGCGGCTTCATAATAATTCCGGATGGGGAAAGTGAAAATCTCCTTGTATTTTTTGATGGTCAGTTCCGGCTTGTTCCGCTCTCCAAGCATCTTATTTATCGAGGAGACACAATGCGTCAAATCATTGAGCAGCGTTCCGTTCCAATCCCAGATGACAACCCGTTCAGCCATTATAAATTCACCGTTTTCAATTTGTTAATCACCGGATTGGCATAAATTTTCAGAAACCGCTCCTGAATGTCGGTTATGGGGAAGTCAATGAAAATCATTGCCTGCTCGAGCATGGTTTTAAAATTTCTTTTTTCTTCCGACGAATATTTGTGTTTGAATCTTGATTCGGGCATCAGCATGTCATAAGCGATGAAATTGTTGGGCCACAGCTTGAAGTTTGCATAAATCTGGTTGTCAATCTCTTCCGCAAGTCTTTTGACCCGGTGATTATTCTGTTCATTGACATCCTGTTCACTCACTTTGATCAATTCCCCAAACGAAAAGCGCATTCTGCCTTTGGGATTAAAAATACCCATCGACATGCTTTTCAGATCATCCTTACTGGTTTTCGTCTGTCCGTAACGCTCTTTTTTGATAAGCTCTTTCATTTTTGCCAGTCCGCACGGTTCAATTTCGTATGAGATGGAAACAGGCACAATATTCAGCTCGCTGAAACCTTCGGAAAAGCTTTTTTTATTGCTCATGTTCAGCATTTTCAACACGCTATCCTGGGTTTTGTCGGCGCCGTCTTTTGTGCGTCCCTCGCGCTGGGCAATCCAGACCGACAGGTTATCTTCGGTGATGGATTTGCGGATAAATGCAGAGACTTTCTGTGAAGCTTCCAGCAATTCGCGGGGCGGAAGATTCCTTTTGATGACAAACGAGCGGTTCAGCTTCACGGCATGAGTGATCCAGTCATAGAGTAAAAGATTATTCCCGATGGCCACCTGCGTGGTATTCATCCCTTTCTCAAAAATGAGATAATTGAGCAGGGCGGCATCAAGAATAATGTCCCGGTGGTTTGAAATAAAAAGGTAAGGTTTTGTTTTGTCCAGTTTTTCGATACCCGTACAGGACAAGCCGTCAGAAGTATTGCTGATTATCCGGCGCAGCAGGTCATAAACAAAAGTTCCCTGAAGCTCTTCAATGGTCTGAATTGATTTCAACTGCTTTTTCACCATTTTGATTTTCGGCTGGGCTTTGTAAAGATACATCAGCACCCGGTCAAAAACGGGGTCATCAACCACCATTTTGATTTTTTCATTGGCTTCTTCGTCGGTGTACGGACGAATGTCATCGAAATTAAAATCCATATTAAAATTCTTTTTTGGCGCGACAAAGTAACAAATTCAGAATCACATTTTCAACCTCAGCTGAAATTTCACCTCAGTTTTGTGCGGACCGGCAATTTCATTATATCCGGAACTGACTGATTCTGCGCCACTTTGCCAGGTATTTGCCGCTTTAAACCAAATTTCTGCTTTTTCGCCAATTTTGTATTTCAGGTTCAGATAACTGCGCAATCCTTTGTTGAAAAACGCCGGAACCGAAAAGGTGTAGAGCAGATCATTTTCATAGGCATAAATTCTTGAATTGTAGCTTTCCGTATTAAACCAAGCGATGCGCGCCGAAAGGTTAAGCGGAATATTTTCGGGAGAAAGCTGCACATCCTGAAAAACCATCCAGCCGTTTTCCTTTTCAAGTCCTTTGTAAAAAACATGCTCTAACCGGGTTTTCAGCGTAAAAAGCGCTGACGGTTTATACTGAAAATGCAACCTTGATTTTCTGAACTGCTCCGGGTGGTCTTCATATTTATCACCCCTGTTGAATTTCTGCTCTTTTTCTTCATTTTTATAGCGAAGATAAATATTCACTTTTCGCGAAGGCCTGAAATCGGCCTGAGCAAAAACATCCCATCCGTTTGATGGGCCCATTGTAGTGAAATTGATCCATTCCGAGCGGTAAACATCAGAATATGCGCTCAGTGTAACAAATTTAACGGGCAAAATGCGTGTTCCGAAATAGAGTCCGGTTTCATTGGCTGCCTGACTTCCTTCGGCAAAAGGCGTTGCCCACAGGGCGTGGTAGTCCTTGTCAAAATGGCGGAACAGCGTTGAAAACTGAATCTGGTCGTGCAGATGGGCGATTGCACCCTGCATAATTGCCTTCCCTCCGGATTTTGAAGCGGCAGCTTCGCCAAACAGCTGGTATTTTCCTTTGCTGAACAGGTAATCAACGCCTCCCGCAACATTCTCTTTCCCTTCAAACCGGAAACGGTTGTAGAGCTGATTGCTCCGGATAAACGGCAAGTTGAACTGCCGGTAGAGAAAAGTGGCGCCGATTTTCAGATTCTGAAATTGCCATGAAACTACCGCACCGGCATTCAGGTCGTTGACACTGTTTTTATCTTCGATTTCGCTTGCGGTGCGGTGATAACCGGAAGTTTGCAGGCTGGTGAAATGATTCCCTAAAGAATCGCTGAAAGCCAGGTTGCCGTCGCGGTTTTTTTGGGAATAAAACAGGCTCATTCTGACTTCGCCAAGCTTCAGCGTAGTGGAAATCCCTCTGAAAAACTGGTTTTCATCGGTGGAAGTATAGGGGCGGACGCCCTGATTGGTCTTTGAAATATTCAGCGTGCTGAGCGATTTTCCGAATGAATATCCCTGCCAGAGCACCAGTCCCTGACCGCTGCGCACCACAAAATCGCCCAATATGATTTTTTCAATCACCGGACTGACTTTAAAGCTGATATGCCCGGAATAGAAATCAAATCCAACTTTGTTGGAACCGGAGAAAAATGCTTCGCCCGGATCTTTTTCAGCAGTTATTCCTGCCGAAATATTTTCGCCCGACTGAAACCTGTAGCGGGTGTAATAGCGTGCCCGGTTGCCCGCATAATGAGTGGTTCCGTCCTCTTTTTTCAGGTAACCGCGCGCTTTCTGAACGGTTCCCAACGTGCGCATTATCAGTTCATGGCGACCGTATTTCAGCATTTCGGGCAAAGTCCGGGCACTTTCCCGTACCTCCCCAAACCGGATGAAAGGTTCCATCTTCTGAAGCAGTTCCGGCGAAAAACCATCAATGGTATTCAACTCATAGACACTTCTTGCCGGACCGAATGTATTCAGATAATCCCGCAGTTTTTGTATCTGAATGTCATCAAGCAGGTGCAGCCGCGACAATTGTTCGCGGCTTGCCGTGTTAATATTCAGCGGGCTTGATGCAAACTCCTCAAGGTCTTCAATAAGCAGGGCAGCATCGGCCTCCTCCCCCAATGCTTCAATGATGGATTCAATAATCGTTTCAATCTGAAGTTCAGCTTCCTCGTTTTGCGCAAAAGCAATTCCCGGGAAAATCACCGGCAGGCAAAGGATGATATATTGAATCAGACGCTTCATTACAGCTGAAATTGAATGGAGACAGCAGGTGTGATTCCTAAATTGGCATGGTAGCCAAATCCGATATCTGCTAAAACTTTTCCAGTTTTATAGCCAAATCCTGCGGTATATTTGAAAGGCCTCCCGGATGCGCCCACCCGGAGAAACAGGTTTTGGGCGGGTGAAAATTCCAGTCCGGCTTTCACAAGCGCCGGATTTTTATTATCCTTTTCCGTTTCAAAAGCTACCAGAACCAAATCGCTGAAACGGTAATGCCCCCCTGCACGAAAAATCACCGGCATCTCCTGCTTTCCGGCAGGGGCATCAATGCCGCCTTTCACCGGATTGAAAAGATGTGCGCCAAGATGCAGTTTTTCAAAAGGCCTGTAAATCACGCCCGCTTCAAATGTTGCAAAGCCTTTGTGCCGTTCGTTTTCGGGAAAAATACTGCTGAGGTAGTCAATCTGGACACCGGCGCTCCATTTTTCCGAAAGGGACATGGCATACGCGAGTCCAAATTTATTTTCCTTGAATGATTGTTTTCCGAACTGAAAAAAACTGATTCCAAACGTTCCGTTTCCTGCCGGGAGCGCCACCGAGCCGGCAGAAAGGGAAAGCAGGTCAATGCCAAACCGCGATTCATAAAAGAATCCTGCGGAAAATTCATTCACTCCGGCAATCCCTGCCTGGTTGTGAAATGTTGCCCACAAATCGGCAAATGAAACGGAAGCATGGGAAAGCCCCGAGGAGCGCGCACCGGCAGGATGGTTTTCCATTGCCGGGGAAACATTGAAAATTCCCGATAAAAAGAGCGTAAAAACCCATTTCAGGAAAATATGTCTGCGCGGAGTATGCTTCATTTCAGTTCAGTTCGTTTGTTTATCTGAAAATCAATTCGTTTTAAACTTGTATTTCACTTCCGAAAGCTCGTTGTTCGCTTTCACAATTTTCTCTTTCAGGCTCTCCTTGTAATTCACAACTTTCTGCATCAACGCTTCATCGCCCGTGGCCATCATCTGCACGGCAAGAATGGCTGCATTCATGGCGCCGTTCACAGCCACTGTGGCCACCGGGATTCCCGGAGGCATCTGCAAGATGGATAAAATGGCATCTAACCCGCCAAGACTGGCTTTGATGGGCACACCAATAACCGGCAGCGGCGTCATGGCGGCAATCACTCCGGGAAGATGGGCAGCCATTCCGGCGCCGGCAATGATCACTTTTATGCCGCGCTTTTGGGCATTCTTTGCAAATTCCTCCACCTCTGCGGGCGTGCGGTGTGCCGAAAGGGCATTTATTTCAAAAGGAATTTCAAAATTATTTAACACTTGTGCTGCATTTGACATTACATCCAAGTCAGATGTGCTGCCCATGATAATACTTACCTTTGGATTCATTTTTTATATTTTATTATTTTCTGTTCACCATTTTGTTTTGTTAATTTGCACAAAAAAAATTTTCTGACGAAATATAGTGCATTAAAGGCGCTTGTAAAAATAAACTTTCCTGGATGAAACAAATAAAAATTCACGATAAAAACTTCCGGATATTCATAACCTATGAGCAAATCAGTGCGGTTGTTGAGAATATGGCAGAAAAAATGAACCATGATTTTGCAGGAAGGAATCCCCTGTTCATCTGCATTCTGAACGGCGCTTTTATGTTTGCTGCCGAGTTGTTCAAGCGTATTGATCTGACTGAAGCAGAGATTACGTTTGTGAAACTTGCTTCCTATCAAGGGGATAAAACTACAGGAAATGTAAAACATCTGATTGGTTTAAATGAAAAAATTGACGGCCGCACGGTAGTTGTGCTTGAAGACATTGTGGACAGCGGGCTAACCATCTCCAGCATTAATGATACGCTTCAAAAGCTGAATCCACTTGAAGTGCTGTTTGCGACACTGCTCCTGAAACCAAATTCGCTCAAGGAAAAAGTTCATCTGGATTATGTGGGTATGGAAATTCCTGATGATTTTATTTTGGGCTATGGTTTGGATTATAATGGGCATGGCCGTAACTTTAAGGACATTTATTCAGTAATTGATGAATAAAAACTTATCCATGTTAAATATTGTAATATTCGGCCCTCCCGGAGCGGGAAAGGGCACACAGGCTCAATTTTTAACCCGGTCGTTCGGGTTGATACATCTATCAACCGGCGAGCTTCTGCGGGGTGAAATAGAAAACGGCACCAAGCTCGGGCTTGAGGCAAAAAAGCTTATTGATCAGGGAAATCTTGCTCCCGATGAGGTAGTGGTTGAAATGATCAGGAACAAACTTGAGGCGAATCAGGGCGCCAAAGGATTTATTTTTGACGGCTTTCCGCGAACGGTCAAGCAGGCAGAGGCGCTCGACAAGTTGCTTGACGAAATGGGCGTTCAGGTTTCTGGAATGTTATGTCTTGAAGTGGAAAAACCGGAGCTTATCCGGCGATTGTTGAACCGGGGGAAAAAATACGGGCGCACCGATGATCAGGATGACTCCATCATCAGAAACCGCATCAACATTTACAATGAAAAAACCCTTCCCCTGATTGAATACTACAACAGGCAGGGAAAAAGTTATGTGATTAAAGGGAATGGAACCATTGAGGAGATAGCAGGGCGCCTGAAGGCAGTGGTTGAAAAGCTTTAAAAATCATTTTCATAACTTTGCCCGAAATCCGGCAAAATGGCGGATGGAACAAATGATTTGGAAGGAATAAAAATGGCAGACTCAAACTTCGTAGATTATGTGAAAATTTTTTTCAAGTCCGGCAACGGAGGGGCAGGTTCTGCTCATTTGCGCCGCGAAAAGTTTGTGCCCAAAGGTGGCCCGGATGGCGGGGACGGCGGGCGTGGAGGCCATATCATTCTGAAAGGAAACCGCAACAAATGGACCCTGCTCCACCTGAGATACCAAAAACACATTATGGCCGGAAACGGAATTCAGGGAGGCGCACAACTCAGAACCGGCGCCGATGGCGAGGATATTATCATTGAAGTGCCGCTTGGAACCACCGTCAGGGATAGTGAGACCGGCGAGAACATTTTTGAAATCACCGCACATGATGAGCAGAAAATCCTGATGAAGGGCGGGCGCGGCGGATTGGGAAACAATCACTTTAAATCTTCAACCAACCAAACACCGCGCTATGCACAGCCCGGTGAACCGGGGACGGAAGGCTGGAAAATACTGGAGCTGAAAATATTGGCCGACGTGGGTCTGGTGGGTTTCCCAAATGC
This sequence comes from uncultured Mariniphaga sp., assembly GCA_964624645.1. Taxonomy (GTDB): domain Bacteria; phylum Bacteroidota; class Bacteroidia; order Bacteroidales; family Prolixibacteraceae; genus Mariniphaga. The sequence goes on along the minus strand of CAZVAD010000009.1, from coordinate 17,973 downwards.
CGGGAAATCAACGCTGCTTTCAGCGGTGTCAGCAGCAAAACCTGAAATTGCAGATTATCCCTTCACTACGCTCACCCCAAATCTGGGAATCGTGGGGCACCGCGAAGAAAAGTCCTTTGTAATGGCCGATATTCCCGGAATCATTGAAGGAGCGCATGAAGGGAAAGGATTGGGATTACGGTTTCTCAGGCATATTGAGCGGAATCCGGCATTGCTTTTTCTTGTTCCTGCCGACAGCGCCAATCACCTGAAAGAGTATAAAATCCTGCTGAGCGAACTGAAAAAATACAACCCCGAACTGCTTGGCAAGAAGCGCTTTCTTGCCATCAGCAAAGCCGACCTGCTTGACGAAGAACTGATGAAGGAAATCAGCAAAGAACTGAAAGGAGTTCCGCATCTGTTTTTCTCTTCCGTAACCGGATTGAATATTCCTCAGCTTAAAGATAAAGTCTGGCAAATACTGAACGAATAATGGCTCTTTTTCAAAAAATACTTGAATACGATACGGAATTGTTTTTATACCTGAACAGTTTTCATAGTGATTTTTGGGATACCATCATGCTCATGGTTACCCGGAAAGAGACCTGGTTTCCGTTTTTTGCCGTCATTCTTTTCTATGTGCTGAAAAATTACAAAGGCAGGCGCTGGATGGTGCTGTTTTTTATTGCGCTCACCATTCTGCTTTCCGATCAGATTTCCGTTTTGCTGAAAGAGACAATCCAACGGCTGCGTCCGGTGTATAATCCTGAGATTGAAAGTCTTGTGCACAATGTTTTGCGCAAGGGAGGGCTGCATGGATTTGTGTCGTCCCATGCCGCAAACTCTTTTGCGCTGCTCGCTTTCACCGCAAGACTTTTCAAAAACCGGAACTATAACCGGTTACTGCTGTTCTGGGCGGTAATTTTCTGTTATTCACGAATTTATTCCGGTGTGCATTATCCGCTTGATATTCTGGGAGGCGCTGCTTTGGGGCTTTTAATCGGAGCAATCACCTTCAGATTAATGATTTACATTGAAACCCGCTATATCTCCCCCAAAAAATCGTGGATAGATAAAGTAAAGCTGACCTCTTTTCAAATGGGTATGATTTTTTTGGTGTTCAGCGTACTCTCAGCCACAGTACTCATTATGGCTTCTGTTCTGCATCACTATAATTTTTTGTGATAAACAGGAATATATTTATTCATTTGCTGAATTCAAGGACAATGAATGAATCTAAAACCGGGGCAATCGAAAAATGAATCAGAAATTGAACCGGCTTCCCTCTGAAATTTCCCTGGCAACCGATTGATATCCGGTCATCAGGTTATCCATAATTTCTGCCACCGAAAGGATTTCGTGAATCTGCGCGGAAACCTGTCCGATTTCCAGCTCACCTTCATCCAGGCTTCCTTCAAAAATTCCTTTTTTTGCCCGGCCCCGGCCAAGCAGTATTTTCAACTCTTCGGGTGAAGCGCCTTCCGATTCGGCGCTTTCAACCTGTTCAAAAAATTTATTTTTTATCAAACGTACCGGAACCAGTTGTTTCAGGGATAATTTTGTATCCCCTTCTTTCAGCCTTGTAATGAGCGATTTGAATTCCGGGTGAGCCGACGACTCCTGCGAAGCGGCAAACAGGGAACCGATCTGCACACCATCTGCACCCAATGCCATGGCAGCCAGCATTGCCTGTCCGGAAGCAATTCCACCGGCTGCAATCAGCGGCAGGCCTGACGCTTTCCGCACCGAGGGAATCAAAGCCATAGTGGTGGTTTCTTCGCGCCCGTTGTGTCCGCCGGCTTCAAATCCTTCCGCCACAAGCGCATCCACACCGGCAGCTTCCGATTTTTCTGCAAACACTGAACTGGAAACCACATGAACCACTGTAATTCCCTTGTCTTTCAGCCAGCCGGTCCATCTTTTCGGACTTCCGGCAGACGTAAAAACAATTTTCACCCCTTGCCGGACGATGATGTCCATTAGTTCTTCAATCTCCGGATACAGCAGCGGCACATTCACACCGAACGGCTTACCGGTTGCCAGTTTTGTTTTCAGAATGTGTTCTTCAAGCGTGGGCGGGTGCATTGAACCGGCGCCTATCAGCCCCAGACCCCCTGAATTACTGACCGCCGATGCCAGCCGCCAGCCCGAGCACCAAACCATACCACCCTGTATTACAGGATATTTTACATTAAATAATTCGCAAATTCTATTCATAATCTAAAAGGAAAAGGATAAAACGGGAATCATTGTCCCTTTTATTCCGAAAGGTATTTCTCAAGTAATTCAGCAAGTTCTTCTTTGGTGATTCTGCGATGAATATTTCCTTCAACAGTAAAGGAAATGCTTCCGCGCTCTTCGGAAACAACAACGGAAAGCGCATCCGTACTTTCTGTGATTCCGATTGCGGCGCGGTGCCGCAGCCCCATGGTTTTATCCACTTCGCGCTGGGTCAGAGGCAAAATACAGCCGGCTGCTGCAATGGAACTCCCTTTGATGATTACAGCGCCATCGTGCAAAGGCGTATTCTTGAAAAAAATCGTGCGAAGCAGTGAAGATGAAATATCGGCATTCAGCGGTTCACCGCTGTTGATTTGCTCGGTCAATTCAAAATTGCGCGCAATCACAATGAGCGCCCCGGTTTTTGATTTGGAAAGTGACGCGCAGGTTTCGGTAATCACATCAACAAACTCAGAATCAGAAGACTTACTGCGGTGAACTCCAAAAATCCGGTCTAACAGAAGAATCCGGTTCACATTGTAATTTTTTCCGATAAAAATCAGAAATCTTCGGATTTCCGGATGAAAAACGATGATAAGAGCAATCAGCCCGACGCCTATAAACTGTCCCATGATTGTTCCAATCAGCTCCATGTTGAGCGCTTTGACAACAATCCAGAACAGATAGACCGAAATCAGCCCGATGATCAGATTAAATGCAACAGTGCCCCGCACAAGGCGATAGAGCTGGTAGAGCAGAACAGCTACCAGAAATATATCGAGGATATCAAGAAACCGTATGGTTATGAAGGCCGTCATCAGGCTATTGTTGCTTTTAAAGCTTTGAAAATCTGAATGGCTTCCAGCGCTTCCCTGACATCATGCACACGAAGAATATCCGCACCGCCAAGCAGCGCCATCGCATTGACAACCGTTGTTCCGTTGAGCGCTTCCTCTGGTTCAATTTGCAGGAGCTTCCAGATCAGGGTTTTCCGACTGAGACCTACCATCACCGGCAGCTGAAACACCTTAAACGAATCCAGCCGGTTCAGCAGATCATAATTGTGTTGCAGATTTTTGCCAAATCCAAACCCAGGGTCGATGATAATGTCCTTCACCCCGTACTTTGTCAACTGCTTCACTTTGTCGCTTAACCAGGCGGATATATCGCGAACCACATCGTCATACTCCGGATTGTCCTGCATGTCTTGCGGCGTTCCCTGAATATGGGTAAGCACATACGGAACATTCATCTTACCAATGGTTTCAAACATTTTTGAATCGAGCGTTCCTCCGGAAATATCGTTTACGATAATCGGGCCGATTTCATCAATAATGCGCACGGCGACCCACGACCGGAAGGTATCTATGGACAGTGGAATTTCGGGAAAATTCTTGCGGATGGCCTGCACTGCAGGCAATAATCTTTCCAGCTCGGTCTTGGTGGAAACAAGGGCAGCGCCGGGCTTGGTTGACATGCCTCCCACATCAATGAAAGTAACCCCTTCTTCAACCATATTTTCAACAGCGGAAAGCAGCACTTTTTTATCGGTCATTTTCCCGCTATTATAAAAGGAATCGGGAGTAACATTGATAATGCCCATCGCTACCGGCTCGGTGAAATCTATCAACCGGCCGGCCAGATTAATCGAATTCTTTCTCTTCAGGAATTTACCCGCTGACTGGGTAATCAACATAAGCAAAATGTTTTATTGTTAAACAATTCAGTATGACAAATGTATAACAAAACCGCCAGATTCTTCAAATTTTCCTATTTTTATGCTTTAATTAAAAAAGATATGAAGAAAACAAACCAGCAATATGATGATGTGATTGCAATCTGCCGCTCGGTATTCATCACCAAAATGAATGATTACGGAACGGCATGGCGGATACTGAGGCCTTCATCCATAACGGATCAGATTTACATCAAGGCGCAGCGCATCCGCACAATTGAAGAAAAGGGGATTGCAAAAGTTGACGAGGGTGTCCGCCCGGAATTCATCGGGATCATCAATTATGCCATCATGGGGCTGATTCAACTGGAACTTGGGCCGTCTGAAAACGAACTCAGCAAGGAAAAAACAACGGAATTATACAACAGCTGGTTCGGGAAAGCCAGATCGCTGATGCAGGATAAAAATCATGACTACGGCGAAGCGTGGCGAGAAATGCGAATCAGCTCCTATACCGACCTCATTCTGATGAAACTCAAACGCACCAAGCAAATTGAAGACAACGACGGCAAAACCACTGATTCCGAAGGAATTGACGCAAACTATCTGGACATGATCAACTATGCCGTTTTTGCCCTGATAAAAATTGATTTTGAAAAATAATTCAGAAGATTTGGATAATTATTGTTCCTGATTATTAAAATATCAGACGAATACTTAACACTTGTTACGAATAGTCTTAATACTGCAACATGAAATACATTAAGCATTTATCCCGCATCATCGTAGGCGTTGTATTTATTTTTTCGGGATTTGTAAAAGGAATCGACCCGTGGGGTTCAGCATATAAATTCACCGATTATTTCAACGCCATGCACTTGGAGTGGTTCATCTGGGCGGCATTGCCACTGGGAATCATCCTGGCTTTTGCCGAGTTTGCTATTGGTGTGGCGCTGTTGTTCAACACGTTTCTGCGGTTTGCCTCATGGCTGGCGCTTCTGTTTATGGTCTTTTTCACCGGCCTCACATTGTGGATAGCCATTGAAAATCCGGTAACCGACTGCGGCTGTTTCGGCGATGCCCTGGTCCTTTCAAACTGGGAGACATTTTACAAAAACATTGTGCTCATTCTGCTGACCATCATTGTTTTTATTTACCGGAACAATATGAAAGGGGCGCCGGGCAAAAAAACCGGCTATCTTCTCTCACTCCTTTCAGTAGCCGTTTATGCCGGATTTGTCATCTATTCCTACAACCATTTGCCGGTTTTCGATTTCAGACCCTACAAAGTGGGCGTGAATATTCACGAAGCAATGGCAACGCCACCCGATGCGCCACAGGACGAATATGAAAATATTTTTTACTACAAAAACAACAATACCGACGATGTGGAGCGATTTACCGAAGATAACTATCCCTGGCAGGACACGCTCAACTATTCGTTTCACGACATGGAATCTTTTCTGATTCAGAAAGGCTACGAACCGCCAATCCATGATTTCACCATTGAAACCCCCGAGGGAGATGACATCATAGATTTTTTTCTGTATGACAGCAATTATGTTTTCATGTTGATTGCCTACGACCTGGCAAAATCATCCCTGAAAGCGCAGGATAAAATCAATACGCTGGCACACTGGGCGTTTGACAACGGCATGGCCTTTATCTGCCTGACATCATCGCTGCCCGAAGACTCCGAAGCCTTTGCCGCACAACACGGAGCGCCTTATGAATTTTTCAATACCGATGAAATCACACTGAAAACCATTGTCCGCTCCAATCCCGGACTGATGGTGCTCAAAGATGGTGTCATTGTGGCAAAATATCACTACAACGATATTCCGGCGCCGGAGGAATTTGAAGCAAATTTTGTCAAGAAATAGTTAATATTAGCCGGCAAGTCAAAAGCAATATACACCTTCTGAAGGAACGACTTATTTTTGTTAAAAATTTTAATCATAATAATCTAAAAATCAGAAAAATGAGAAAGAAAATAGTAGCAGGAAACTGGAAATGCAACACCAATTTGCAGGAAGGAACCGAACTGGCAAAAGCTGTGGATCAACTGGCAGCCAAAGAAGCGGCCAAAGATGTTGTCATCGTTCTTGGCGTGCCGTTCACCCATCTGGCAAAAGTGGCTGAAAGTGTGAATACCGACCGCATCGGCGTTTCGGCACAGAATTGTGCTGCGGAGGCAAAAGGCGCTTTCACCGGTGAAGTTTCCGCTGAAATGGTGAAGTCAACCGGAGCGGAATATGTCATTTTAGGGCACTCGGAAAGACGCGAATACTACGGCGAAACCAGTGAAATCCTGAACAAAAAGCTGGCGCTGGCACTGGCCAACGGGCTGACTCCCATCTACTGCTGCGGCGAACCGCTGGAAGTGCGCGAAGCCGGCAAGCAGAATGAATTTGTAAAAAATCAACTGGAAGAAACCATTTTCCAACTTCCCGAAAGCGAATTCAAAAAACTGGTGATTGCGTATGAACCCATCTGGGCAATCGGAACGGGCAAAACGGCAACATCTGCTCAGGCACAGGAAATCCATGCATTCATCCGCTCGGCAATTGCAGAAAAATTTGGCAGCGAAACAGCCGAAAGCATCTCCATTCTTTATGGCGGAAGCGCCAAACCCGACAATGCACCGGAGCTTTTTGCCAACAAGGACGTGGACGGCGGCCTGATTGGCGGCGCATCCCTGAAAGCCGAAGATTTTCTGGGAATCATAAACGCATTCTGAAATAAAATAGTGGATTACCACAAGATTACAATTTCCATTTCGCCTTTCGAAGAGTGGCTTCGTGATGTGCTGATGGCTGAACTGGCCGGTTACGACAGTTTTGTGAATACCGGCAATGGTTTTGAAGCGTACATTCCTTCTGAAAACTTTAACCGGCAGGATATTGACAAAACCCTGGAACCCTACGGCGAAAATTTCACATTCACAGTTGAAGAGGAGTTCATCAAAAGCAAAAACTGGAATGAGGTGTGGGAGAAAAATTACTTTCAACCGCTGGTCATTGCCGGAAAATGCCTGGTGCGGGCGCCTTTCCACAAG
>CAZVAD010000009.1:4939-10941 GCA_964624645.1 uncultured Mariniphaga sp. | reverse complement strand
CAGGGAAGCCGTGAAAATGCCGCTCGGAACCACATCGGAAACATGGTGGTGAAAAAAGGCGATGCATCACAGATTGGCGGCAAAAAATACGATTTTGTCTTTGCCAATATTCAGAGGAATGTGTTGCTGCAGGATATTCCTGCCTACAGCGCCGCCATGCACAGCGGTGGAAAATTGTTCGTAAGCGGTTTCTATTTCAGTGATCTGGAGGATATTAAACATAAAGCCCTTGAATCGGGCTTTATGTTTAATCATTATATGGAAAATAATAAATGGGTGGTTGCTGTTTTTGACAAACAGTAGCCCCGGGCGTTTCGCTAAAACATCACGCCTAACCGGACTCCGCCGGTCATCAATGTTCCCGAGTAGCCCATGTCGCCCCACCAGTCATTGTAATGCTCATGCAGGCCGCTTGTTTTATCATCAATACTGAACCGCATGCCGGCGCCGGCATAAAAATCCAGGAACAATCTGTCAAGCATTAGAAAATGTATCCCAAAAATCAGATTTCCGCCCATTTTAAAAATTTTCGTAGTCATTTCGCCGTCTGAAAGCCCGATGTAATTCCCTCCGTTTTCATTAAACTCATAAGCTTCATAGCCATCTTCCCGCACTGAAAAATAGTTAACTACCGGCCCGTAAGCGATATAGGGGTTCACCATTTTAAATTCACGCTTCAGATATATTTTATGCTGAAGTTCAATGCCAAGGCCAAACATGCTGTTATAATCCCACAAATCCGGATTCTGACGAAAATAAAACTGCGGCGCAGCCACAAGCCAGTGGTTTTTGTCATTCAGCTTGAAATCCAGGTCAACACGAAGTCCGTTGGTGATGGCATACTGCGGAACCAGCCCCAGCCCGAAAGTTTTATTTTCAGGCTCATTCCCATCCTGATTTTGTGCCGACAAAAACAGAGGAAAAAACAGAATCAAAGAAAATATTTTCTTCATCAGATTATATTTAAGAGTTAATATTCAACTTTTATTTCACTTAGTTTAACAATATTTCCATCCGCTATTTTATACTGAACAAAACCGGATTCACCAATAACCAACGCCCGGTTCCGATCCAGAATTATATCGTAAGCAATCAGATCATTGAAATAATGCAATTCCTGAATATTCAGAGCCGTTTTGTCGGAAACATCCAGAATCCTCAGCCCGCCATCACACACCCAGAGCGTATCATTCCGCACCGCAAGGCCACGCGGATTGGCCATCGGATATCCCTTTATAAGCTTCGGCCTGCTTAAATCCTTAATATCAATAATCTGAAGTTCGTTCACCCCGCGCCAGCAGTCCTGCCGGCCTGTACTCAGCGTGACATAGGCATACTCACCATCAGACACCACCGGATCACAGGCAATAACATGCTCATAAAAGGAAAGTTTTTCAGGAATGCCGTTTTCACGGATTTTATAAATATACATTCCTGAGTTTGTGCCCAAAAACAAGTTATCACCCAACGGAAAAATGGTCTCCACGCCAAATCCCACCTGGCTTTTATGCTTGTACTCAGGATTTTCTGCCGAAGAGACATCGTAAACATTCAGTGTTTCATGGTCCACGGTAAACAACCGGTCACCCACAATGGTGAACCGCGCCATGGAGCCTCCCGTTCCGCTCCCGTCGCTGACTGCTCCTTCAAAGGAAGAATCGGAATAGCTGCAAGCTGCCCACCCGAAAAGAAGGAACGCTGCACTCCATATTAATATGTACCTGTATTTCATATCCTTATTTTTTTATCTGATTACATTTTCCTTACTCTTTTCCCACCTCACCAAAATAGCGCCTTCGGGTACAGCCTGCCGCTCCTGCCACGACACGCCTCTCCCTTCGGGCGAAAGCAGCTCAGGAAAAACATTTTTGACCCTTTTCACCACCTGAACTGAAACGGGACTTTCGTCATAATTCAACTTCAGGGCAACCAGATCGACTGCATTGTCTGCATAAATCACCCGGTCTTTCATGGCAATGTCAATACAACCATCCACCCGGATGAATGCCGCGTTTTGCGGGTTTTCAGGATTGGAATTGTCAATGACATGAATTCCCTTGTACTTTTCATTGATGAAAATCAGGTGATCCTTCAGATAGATTTTTCCCGGGCTTTTGATGCTCCGGGGACTTTCAATGGCTATGTTCTTCTCCAGTTCAGCACGTTGCATAAACACCGGCCTGAAACTCTCCTGCGGTGCAATGTCAAAACCGGCGTTCACTGTAAAAAAGAGAAACAGCAAAAGCAGATACGGAAATAATTTTTTCATAGATGTAATTTTAAAATCAGAACAATAATCAGCGTTTTTTCAATTCTGATGTCTGTAACAAAAGAATCTTCATACAGATGCAAATCTCTGACAAAAGGTTGCGTCATTTTGCAGAATAGACAAACTTTATTTTTCATGGCAGGATTCTTTCGGGATTTCCCACACCTCAAGCTCGCGGATATCTTTCCCGTCAATTGCAAAACGAATGGCCGTACAGACCTTATGAAACCCGATGTAGCCGGCAGCGCCGGGATTGATGTGCAGCAAATCCAGTTTCCGGTCATAAATCACTTTTAAAATATGGGAATGCCCGCAGATAAACAGATCCGGCGGATTTGTGAAAATTTCAGGCTTCACGTAGCGTTCATATTTTCCGGGATAACCGCCGATATGGGTGATCCAGACATCAGCTTCCTCACACATGAATCGCCGGTGAGCGGGATAAACGACACGAACCTCCTGCCCGTCAATGTTTCCGTAAACACCTTTCAGCGGCTTGAATGCCGCAAGTTTACCGGCAATATCGTTTGGTCCGAAATCACCGGCATGCCAGATTTCATCCACCTTTTCAAAAAAGTGAAACAACCGCGGGTGCAAAAAACCGTGGGTATCCGATAAAAGACCAATGCGTTTCATAGAAATAAAACAAATAATTTCTTCAAATTAAGTTAAATTTGCTGTGCATTAAAAATCCTGAAAACATGAAACGAGTAGTTATTGTCCGTCATGCCAAAGCAGTACCCTACGGATACGAAGACGATTTTAACCGTGATTTGACCGACAGGGGAAAGAGAGATGCCGCACTTGTGGCCACTGAGCTGCAAAAAAGAGGAATAATGCCCGGCATCATCGTCTCCAGTCCGGGAAAACGCGCTTTGAAAACCGCCCGGATTTTTGCCGGGAACTTAGGATTTGACAAAGATGCAATCCAGGAAAACGAAGATCTTTACCACGGACTGATTGTCGCAAGCTTCATCAAACTTATTCGCTCTCTGCCGGAAAATGCAAAAACCGTTTTCTTTTTTGGGCATAACCCCCATTTTTACAACTTCACCGCCGGATTGCTGAGAGATTACAATTTCGACATGCCCACATGCACAGCAACCGGGATTGATTTCGATGTTGAAAGCTGGCAAGATGTTAAACCTCGTTCCGGCAAAATGGCTTTTCGCATCATTCCGGCCATGCTTCGCTAAAAAATATCACCGGCAGGCAATTTATTTCAATCTGAAAAGTTGATACAACAATTGTTTGTTAGTTTTGTGCCGATGATAAAAAAGCTGAATATTCTCATGGTTCTGCTTGTTGTTGCGCTGTCCGGTTTTTCGCAGAGCAACAACGCCACGTTTAGGGGTGTTGTCCGCAATCAGGACGGGCAGCCGCTCGACATGGTCAATATCGGACTGAGGGACTACCCGCTTGGCACAAGCTCCAACCGCGAGGGAAAATTCCTGCTGCGCATTCCTGCCGGAAAAGAGATCATTGTCGTTTTCTCTTCGCTTGGTTATGCCACACTCGCCGACACCATCAACGCCGGTGCGGAGGAAAACATTACCCGAGAAATCGTTTTGCATTCCATAGATTTAAAACTGGCTGAAATTACGGTCACCGAACAACGCCGCAACAGCGGAAACATTATCCGCGTTGACCCGCGTTTCATGGATATCATGCCCGATGCGGCAACAGGTGGCGTGGAGGCGCTGATCAAAACGCTGCCGGGCGTTTCAACCAACAATGAGCTGAGTTCGCAATACACGGTGCGCGGAGGAAATTTCGACGAGAACATGGTCTATGTGAACGACATAGAGATTTACCGACCGTTTCTCATCCGTGCCGGACAGCAGGAAGGGCTCAGTTTCATCAACGGCGACATGGTTTCCACCATTGATTTTTCTGCCGGGGGATTCGATGCCCGCTACGGCGATAAAATGTCGTCGGTGCTCGATATCAAGTACCGGAAACCCAGCGTGTTCCGGGGTTCGGCATCCGTGAGTCTGTTAGGCGCAACCGCCCATTTTGAAGATGTGGCGCTGAAAGGAAGACTGGCGCACATTTCGGGAATCCGATACAAAACCAACAGCTACCTGTTGGGCGGTTTGGATGAAAAAGGGGAATACGAACCACGGTTCACCGACTTCCAGACCTATATTACCTACCGGTTTTCTGAAAGTTTCGATCTCTCCTTTTTGGGGAATGCCGCACAAAACCAATATCAGTTTGTGCCCAAAACAAGGGAAACCACATTCGGAACGTGGGAAACGCCCCTGAATACCAAAATCTATTTTCAGGGCAAAGAAGTTGACAATTTCAACACCTACTTAGGCGCTTTGTCGGCAAACTACCATCCCAACCTGAACCTGAACCTGAAACTGATTCTATCCGCTTTCAACACTTCGGAAAAAGAGACTTACGATATTTTGGGACAATATTACCTGAATCAGTTGGAACGGAACATGTCATCGGAGGATTTTGGCGACAGCGTGTTAAACTTAGGCGTGGGAACTTTTTTAAACCATGCCCGCAATTACCTGGATGCCAATGTGTACAGCATTTCCCACAAAGGAGCCTACAACTCGGATAACCATTTGCTCAACTGGGGAGTTCAGTTTCAGCATGAACAATTTTCAGATAAAATCAACGAATGGATTTACCGGGATTCCACCGGCTATTCATTGCCCTATTCCGACCGGGAAGTTCTGCTTTATTTCACGTTGAAAGCTAAAAACCGCCTGAATTCAAACCGGATTACAGGACATTTTCAGGATACTTGGAACGTGCCGGTCAGTGCAGGCGACTTGTACCTCACCGGCGGAGTGCGGTTTAATTTCTGGGATTTCAATCACGAACTGCTTTTCAGTCCGAGGGTCTCACTGAGCTATTTCCCGGAATGGCAAAGAAAAATGTCATTCAGCCTTTCGGGCGGAATGTATCATCAGTCGCCGTTTTTCAAGGAACTGAAAAACCGGGACGGCTCAATCAATGAAAATGCAAAAGCGCAACGTTCCTATCAGGTGGTTGCGGGCACCGACTATATTTTTACCGTCTGGAACCGGCCATTCCGTTTCACTTCTGAAGCCTATTACAAATATATGAACCGGCTGGTTCCGTATAAGGTTGAGAATGTTCAGATCCGCTATCTTGGCGAGCAGGAAGCTGTCGGGTATGCCACCGGAATTGACATGAAAGTGAATGGTGAATTTGTGAGCGGCGTTCAGTCGTGGGCGAGCGTTTCCCTGATGAAAACAGAGGAGAATATCTTCAACGACGGGCATGGGTATATCCCCCGTCCCACCGACCAGTGGCTGAATTTCAGCCTGTTTTTCCAGGATTATTTTCCGGGAAATCCTTCCTATAAAATGCAGCTTTCCGGCTTTTATGGCGCCCGTCTGCCCGCCGGCCCGCCAAACTCAGAGCGCTATCAGGATGTTTTCCGGATGCCACCCTACCGGAGAATCGACCTGGGATTCTCAAAAGTGATCATCAGCGCATCGAAGCCCTCACAAAATCATATTCTCAGAACGATAAATGACCTGTGGATAAGTCTGGAAGCATTCAATATTTTAGACATAAAAAACACCATTTCATACTTTTGGGTATCCAGTTCAGGCGGCGATCAGTTTGCCGTTCCAAACTACCTCACCAACCTGAAAATAAACCTGAAACTCTCCGTTAAATTTTAATTTTCGGGAAAGCGCAGAAAATATAAAAAGGGAAATCAGAAGGTTTTAAAATT
>CAZVAD010000009.1:0-4839 GCA_964624645.1 uncultured Mariniphaga sp. | reverse complement strand
CTTTTTTTCTTCCAAAGCGGTTCCAATGGAAAGCGCTGCCGACCTGAATCCGATTATTGAGGAAGCCGGGACAAAACGTCTTGTACTGCTGGGGGAAGCCACACATGGCACCCATGAATTTTATTACTGGCGCGCTGAAATCACCAAAAGATTAGTTGCTGAAGAAAACTTCAATTTCATTGCTGTGGAAGGCGACTGGGCAACCATCTATCACCTGAATAAATATGTGAAAGGCCTGAAAAATTCCATGCCGTCAGCCCGGGAAGTGTTGCAGACATTTCACCGGTGGCCTGTCTGGATGTGGGCAAACACCGATATTCTGGAGCTGGCCGAATGGCTGAAAATGCACAACGACCCGCTTCCTCCCGAAAGAAAAACAGGTTTTTATGGAATGGATGTTTACGGGCACTGGGATGCCATGGACGATCTGTTGGACTACTCGAAAGAACATCTTGCCGGAAAACACAGTGAAATCGAAAGCAGGCTCAACTGTTTTGCCGGACGCAGAAAAGATGAGTGGCAATATGCCCGGGCAGTAGCCTCCGGGAAACCTTCGTGCGAAGAAGAATTACAGCAGGTGGCTGAAATGCTTCGTCTTCACGAAGAAAATATTTCCCCTTCGGAAAGAAAGCTGCATTTCAGGGCATTGCAAAACGCCAGAGTAATAAAGAACGCTGAAAATTTTTACAGGCTTGCCCTGCAGAACAGTACCGATTCATGGAATGCCCGGGTGGATCACATGTGGGCAACGGTGAGCCACCTGCTCGACTTTCACGGGGAAAATTCCAAAGGGATTGTTTGGGCGCACAACACCCATGTGGGAGACTCCAGAGCCACTTCCATGAGAATTATCGAACAGTATAATATCGGACAGCTCAGCAGGGAAAATCTGGGGGAGCATAATGTGTTCATTACCGGTTTCAGCACCTATCGCGGCAAAGTGAATGCAGCAGATGAATGGGGCGCCCGCATGAGGCTGATGAAAATACCCAAGGCTCAAAAAGGAAGTCTGGACTATTTTCTGAATCAGCTCCCTCATCCCCGGTTTTTTATGGTTTTCAGCCCGGAGGAGCGGAATCATCCGCTGTTGAAAGAGCCGTTGGGGCATCGTGCCATCGGTGTCACTTTCAATCCGCTCATGGAAGGCGGAAATTACGTTCCCACATTGATTCCCCACCGCTACGATGCCCTGCTGTTTATCCGTGAAACAACAGGGCTTACCGTCATCAGGTAACGACGATAAACTCAGATAAAAAGCTCTTTCAGCGCGGCAAAATAGTCTTCATCCCACCCGGTGGAAATGTTCTCAAAAGCTTCATCGGGAATATTGGTGTGCCGCAGTTCAACGCTGGTCCCTTTTTTAACCGGATGTAAAATAATGGTAACGATTGAGGGTGATCCCTGCTCTCCGAAAAACCATTCCTGAACAATTTTCCGGTTTTCCTCCAGTTCTAAATTCACACCTGCAATGCTGCCTTCCCACAAGGAGAATTCGCCGCCCGGTTCAGCCACCATAACCACATCTTCGCCTGTCCATATTTCAAGCATAGCTTTATTGGTCAGTGCATTATAAATATCCTGAGGAGCAGCCGGCAATATGTAATATCGCTTTAAGTCTTTCATTTTTTTAAATTTTCACGAAAATTACATTAAACTTCCAATTCCAGAAAATCTGCAATCGAAAAACAGTACGGAAAGCATACATTTAGCGCCATTTACTCTATCCTTTTTTGTGGATTAACAAAGTAAGACGCAACAGGAATTTGCAAGAACAGTTTGAAGCGCCGGTTGCCGGGAGTAAATCCCCTTACTTTGATGAGACAACTATTCGCTAAAAACTTACCAGCCTTGTGTCGGGCAATGTTTTGACGCGCTTGAAAATCTCCTCTGTCATTTCACCAAAAGCGGGACCATGGGCAGTCTGGCTGAGGTCGGGACATCTGTTCCACTCGATGAGAACGGGATTGCTGTTGTGGTCTATTCCAAAATCCCAGCCAATCAGATTGAAATAGGGCAACCGCAAATGCAGCGTTTTCACCAGTTCGGGAATCTTGTGGAAAGATGGGATTGTGAAGCCTTTGAGCAAGGTGCCGTTGTCTGTTTTGTATATTTTTCTTTCAGAAGAGGAGCCATACGCAAAATCCCGGATTGTTCCGCTGTTCAGGTCTATATCCACATTGATGCCACCGGCTGTTTCATTGTCGATGATCTGGCCTGCCCTGCCGATCCGCAGAACGGAGTAAAGCACAAACACCTCCCTGTTATCGCGGTAGGACAGTACCCTAACTGTATTCAGGGAAGTGGGATTCAGCTTTGCCATTTTCTCATGTTGCTTCACTTTTTCCTGAATGATAAAATTCTTTTTATATTTTTTGAACAGGTCTTTGACGCTCCACCCGTTGTGAAGGTGCCCCGATTGAGTGGAAATAATATCTACACCCCGGCCCCACCAGGTATTAATTGTGGGCTTGATAACCACTTGACTGAGGTTCAGACATCTGAAAAATGCGTCATCTTTGGAAATGGGAATATTTTCGTTGTAAAAATATCCGTTGATGTTTTTGATGATTGTTTTGGGCCGGTTGACATCCGGGAAAAAGACATCGTAAAAAGCCTTATCAACATAGGCATGGCGAACTTTGAAATTGTTCAGGAAATAAATAATATCGGAATGATAGACAGATGTCGGGACATATTGCACCGAAAACAATCCATTGCGCGAGTAAAAATATTCGTGCCAATATGTAGGAACATTTCTACCCAGTTTCTTTTTATAATAACTGCTGATATCGCTTTTCTGAGCCCTCGACAACCTGTTAGCACTGCTCATTCTCAGTTTACTCTTGATATCATTGATATCTGTCCACTGCGTTCTTTTTATTCTATATTTTACATATAATTTATTTACCATATTGCTTACATATTTTTCCTTCCAAACAAATTATTTCTATTTATATCATTTTCAATCAATTCAACCATAAATCACAAATTGTTTCTGCTTTGGTCTGGTCTCTGTCCGGTTTGTCCTGTATGGTTTTTTGTTTAATAAATGGCATCATTAATATCTCCGATTGACACATTGTCCTTCTGAAGCAAATACTGTATTGTTCTTGCTTTTTTGCGCAGGTCTTTTCTGAGTAGCGCCGACGCCAGCGTTGTGATTGAGTCCGCTATTGAAGTATCAATCCCCAGAATATTTCCGATTGAACTGAACAGGCAAAGCCCCATGGGCACATCCTCCGTGAGGTAGCGGTGATTTAGGAATGACGGCCCTTTGTTGGAAGTTTGGGCAAACGATCGGAATACCTCCATCGCCTCAATGTCCTGGTTCTCTTCGTTGCGCCACTTTGCCGCTTCAAAATAGTCAAGTGGCGCACAATCAAACTGCTCAAGTATCATGTTTTTCTGTTCGTCAAACGCATTGATGACCTTGAGCACTGAGTCTGTAAAAGCCTCTTTATACATCCAGAACTCCCCTTTGCTGTGCTCAATTCGTGATGCAGAAAACAACATTCCTATTGTGTGTACAATCAGGTTGGGATTATGAAGCGCCGATTCGAGTATGTGCCGGCGCTTGTATTTTGTGTTGGAAAAACACTTTGAAAAAATATCCACTACCATGTCCGATTCAGACACCGGCAATACAGAAATGGCATTACGGGCATTGTAAAACGTAATTCTCACATACATCGAGTCCATAATCCTGCCATTGTATGCCGTAGTTTCCCACTCGGCATAAATGACATTTTTATTTAAATATTTTTTGAAAATCAAACTCCCCATATATCCCGGCACCAATGCTATTATTTGTCCATCGCGAACATATGGAGCCATCAGGTTTGCAACATAGTCGTGTTGGGTCGTAGTGGTTGTAACCATCAGGATATCACCAAACTCAACTGCTTTTTGCACATCACGTGTGATAAACTCCGGACGCACAAAAAACCTGTTCCCTCCGCTTGTTTCATCCTTCACATTAAAGCCTTCCTCCGCCTTGATGATATTGAAAAAATCATCATTGATGGCATTTGAAGTTTTCAGAACTCCCACTTTATATCCATTTTCTATCAGTTTTGCAGCATGAATCAGACCTGCATTTCCACTTCCGATAATTGTAATCTTCATTCTCTCACTTCCTTAATTTTTAAATATTTTACTTTTTCGCATAGTACAAAGGCATGTATGCATTCCGCATATCTCCCCTGTCTTGATTTGGCGGTTTCCCGCCTTTGTAATCCCAACTCTGAAATGGGACAAATTCACACACAAAATATTAGCGGCAAATACAGTTTTTTGAAAAATCATCATTTTTCAACACACTCTAACGGCCGCTAACCAATCCCATCTGAAAACAGAAATTTTCACTTTCACTTCCATTTCTGTTCCTGCACCACAGCAAACCAATTGCTCAGGAAAAACTCATTAAACTTCATTTCGAGCACAGTGCCGTAGCTGATTCGCTTGCAAAAAGCACCTGCCAATCACAAAAGTGTACCTCTCCAATAGGGGTTTTCGGAGGTTTTGTGTCAGTGAATTTTGTTTATGTATTTCTGCACAAAAGTCCCGGCTGCATTTCCGGGTCCTTTTGTGCCAATATAATCAAATTTTTGAAAAAATACAACTATTCGAAAACACTGTCTTTGCAGTGCCTGATGGCGGATACAGGAGCACCTGACAAATATTTTCCGACATTAAATCATAAAATAACACAGAGACTTAAAATGAAAAATTAACTTATCTTTCTTCAAGAAGGTATTTTAGCCTCTTTCCATTACTTTTGCAAAAATTCATTGAGCTTCTTATGTATGATATTATTGGCGACGTACACGGCCATGCCGA
>CAZVAD010000008.1:0-40158 GCA_964624645.1 uncultured Mariniphaga sp. | reverse complement strand
CGCTCCGACGGACACATCGGCGGCTACCGCTGGGGCATTGCCTGCAAAAAGGCAATCATTGCCTGGGAAGCATCGCCTCACGGGCAAGGGCAATGAAAAAAGGCAACTTTTGCAAGTTGCCTTTTAGCCATGAAAACAATTAAACAATGTTCAGAAAACAGAAAACTAAACAATTAAATCGTCATAATATCTTTTTCCTTGGCTTCAACCAAGGCATCAATTTTCTTTACAAAATCATCGGTGAATTTTTGAACTTCATTCTCCGAGTCTTTCTGAATATCTTCCGACAAGCCCTCTTTTTGCATTTTCCTCAGGGTGTCATTGGCATCTTTCCTGGCAGCCCGGACACTCACCTTGGCATTTTCGCCCTCCTGACTGACCTGTTTCACCAGCTGTTTTCTCCGTTCTTCCGTAAGCACAGGAATGTTGATGCGAATTACCTCGCCATTGTTTACCGGGTTAAATCCCAGATTTGCTGCTAAGATTGCCTTTTCAATAACCGGAATCAGGCTTTTTTCCCAGGGCTGGACAACGATGGTTCTCGGGTCGGGCGTGCCAACATTTGAAACCTGGCTGAGTGGCGTGGATGTTCCGTAGTAATCGACGTACACTTTGTCAAGCATCACAGGGGATGCTTTTCCTGCCCGGATGTGAACCAGCTCTCTTTCAAGATGAATGATGGCTCCCTCCATCTTTTCCTTGCAACTCTCTAAAACAAAAAAAACTTCTTCTTCCATGGGTAAAGTAATCTATATGATTCTGAAAGCAAGCAAATATAGAAAAAATATGATAACTGAAAAATTAAAAAAAACTTTTCCCTTTCAATTTATGCCGTAAAACATCAGGGATGAACGATGGTTCCGGTTTTTTCTCCGGCAACGGCTTTTTTCAGATTTCCCGGTTTATCCATATTGAAAACCAGAACGGGAAGTGAATTTTCCTTGCATAAAGTGGCAGCCGTCAGATCCATTATCCTTAAATTTTTGGCATAAACTTCATCAAAGCTGATTTCTTCAAATTTTACCGCATCCGGGTCTTTCTCGGGGTCAGCCGTGTAAACCCCATCCACACGCGTGCCTTTCATCATAATTTCGGCTTCAATCTCCACCGCCCGCAAAGCGCTTGCCGTGTCGGTGGTGAAGAAGGGATTTCCGGTTCCGCCGGCAATGATGGCCACTTCCCCCTTTTCAAGCGCTTCAACTGCCTTTTGCTTTGAATAGTATTCTCCCACAGGCTCCATGCGGATTGCCGTAAAAACATGCGACTTCACCCCTGCGGATTGCAGGGACGAACTCAACGCCAGACTGTTAATCACGGTAGCCAGCATTCCCATCTGGTCTCCCTTGACCCGGTCAAACCCTTTACCGGCGCCACTCAATCCGCGAAAGATATTCCCGCCGCCGATTACAATACCCACCTGAACGCCCATCCGGGTTATTCCGGAAATCTGCTCTGCATATTCCTGCAAGCGGCTCTCATCAATGCCGAAACTTTGCTTTCCCATCAGCGATTCGCCGCTCAGTTTAAGGAGTATCCTTTTATATTTTGCCATGATTTCAAAGGTTTATATGATTTCAATACCTTGTTCACTGCACCATTTTTCGCCAAGCTGACTTAATTTATACTTCTGAATTTTTCCGCTGGCGGTCATCGGAAAATCATTCACAAAAAAGATATATCTCGGAACCTTGTAGCGTGCAATATTATCTCTGCAAAAATCGGTGATTTCAGCTTCCGTGAGACTATGCCCTTCTTTCACTTTTATGAACGCGCCAACCTGCTCCCCGAATTTCGGACTGGGAATTCCTGCCACTTCAATGGCTTCAATCTGCGGCATCCGGTAGAGAAAGTTCTCAATTTCGCGCGGATAGATATTTTCTCCGCCACGGATGATCATATCGTTGATGCGCCCGGTGATGCGGTAAAATCCATCGGCTGTTTTCACGGCAAGGTCGCCGGTGTGCAGCCAGCCTTCACTGTCAATGGCTTTTTGAGTGGCTTCCGGTTTTTTGTAATACCCCCGCATCACATTGTAGCCGCGACAGCAAATTTCACCCTGCTCTTCAATTCCGCACTCAGCACCTGTTTCCTGATCCACAATTTTCACCTCCACTCCGGGGTATTCAGAACCGACGGTTGTTGCCCTGACTTCCGGTGAATTGTGGGTTCGTGTTGCCGTAATTCCGGGTGAAGATTCCGTTTGTCCGTAAACAATAATGATGTCCTTCATATTCATCCGGGTCATCACCTGATTCATGGTTTCAATCGGGCAGGGTGCGCCTGCCATGATTCCGGTCCTGAGCGAACTCAGATCAAACATATCAAACATCGGGTGATTCAGTTCGGCAATGAACATGGTCGGTACGCCATAAAGTGCGGTGCACTTTTCTTTCTGAACGGAAGCCAGTACCATCAGCGGATCAAAATCTTCGGTAAACACCATGGTGGCGCCGTGCGTTACGATTGCGCAAAGCGCCAGCACGCATCCGAAACAGTGGAACAGGGGCACGCAAACCAGCAACCGGTCATCAGCGGTGAAATTCATACATTGCCCGGTGGCGTATCCGTTATTCAGGATATTCCGGTGGGTCAGCATCACGCCTTTGGGAAAACCCGTGGTTCCCGATGTGTACTGCATATTCACAACATCCTCAGCATCCAATGTTTCCTTTATGCTCTCCAGCTCAAAGTCATCCACATGATTTCCCAGCAAAAGCAGTTCGGAAATGTTAAACATTCCCCGGTGTTTCTGCTGGCCGATGAAGACAACGTTTTTCAGCAGCGGAAATCTTTCACTTTTCAATTCCCCCCTTGCCTGCTCCTTCAGCTCCGGCACCAGTTGAAAAGCCATTCCCACATAATCGCTGTCGCGATATCTTTCAACAAGGAAAAGGGTGCTGATGTCGGAATCCTTGAGCAGGTATTCCAGTTCGGCAAGTTTGTAGCTGGTGTTGATGGTCACCAGCACGGCGCCGATTTTTGCTGCTGCAAACAGCACGGTAGTCCAGTCGGGAACATTGTTTGCCCAGATGCCCACCTTGTCGCCGGGCTTCACGCCGATATAAAGCATCCCCTTTGCCAGGGCATCCACCCGCTTGTTAAACTGATGGTAGGTGAAGCGCAGATTCCTGTCGGGAAATACGATAAACTCCTTGTCGGGAGTTTCGTAATCCCATTTTTCCAAAATTTCTCCAAGAGTATAATTGAGCAGTTGCATGTAGTTTGATTCTGATTTTTAGTTTTTGCTGAATTTACACCGGACTGTAAACAACAGCCAAAATTTTTGCGGGCTTGTCCCCGGCGGCATGTACGTTATGAAGCACCACCGAGTCAATATAAATGGTATCCCCTTTATGAAGAAGATATACATCCTTGCCGTAATTGATTTCAACAGTTCCTTCCAGCACATAGATAAACTCTTCGCCTTCGTGTGAAGAGAGCTTGTAATCCGGCTCTTTTGAAGGTTCTATTTCCACGATAAACGGCTCCATGTGGCGGCCTGTTTTGTCCTGTGCCAGGGAGAAAAAATTGAGATGCTCGCGCGAAGTTTCGTCTTTGGTGGAAAAGCTCAGGAAGGATTTCTCCTCCCCTGCCCTGACCAGTACCGGCCCAAGCTGCTCCTGATCATCAAGAAAAGTTCCGACACGCACGCCAAGCGCTCTGGAGATTTTAATCAAATGCCCCAAAGAAGGCATAACTCCCTGTTCTTCAATTTTTTCAAGCTGAGCTAAATCAAGATTGGCTTTCAGCGCCAGGTCTTCCCGGGAGGTTTGCCTGAAATCACGAAACTCCTTAATTCTTTTTCCGGGATTGTTTTTATTCATTTTCAACGGATTTACAACCACTTCACATATTTAAAATCCTGCCTGTGAGGTAATTCTGCATTTTTGGGATAGAGCCGGAATCCATAATTGAATGATCCGGGATGTTCCGGGTTGTAATTCAATTTAAAGCAACATACCGAGCCTTCGCATTTTTCCAGTTCACACTCGATTTTTTCAACGATGGAGGGTGAATTATTCTTTTCGCCAAACTCAACAACAATAAACTCAAGGCCGACATCATTGCAATCAAGCCCTTTCAAATCAATTTCCACGCGAAGGGGATATTCATTTCCGATTTTCAGAACATTGTTTACGCCGTCATTAATTTCCGTATTCAGCACCTGAACAGAATCCCACAATTCCACGATTTTCTGTTTCCACTCTGCCAGCTCCTTAGCCTTCTGATAGCCATTGCTAACGATACTTCTGCTTCGTTCAATCTGAGGCATGTAGTATCTGTCCTGATAATCCTTCATCATGCGGCCTGTGGTAAACTGGGAAGCAACCAGCGCAACGGTGTTTTTAATGTTGTCAACCCATTCCACCGGAATCCCTTCATTGTTCCTGTCGTAGAATGATTTTACAATCTCATCTTCAAAAGTCCTGTAAATCATTTCTGAATCCAGCTCATCCTGAAAATCCTGAACATCATAGGTGCGCTCTGCGGGCAATGCCCATCCGGCATTTTCCTTATACCCCTCAACCCACCATCCGTCAAGCACCGAAAAATGCAACGTTCCGTTCATCACTCCCTTCATGCCGCTTGTGCCGGAGGCTTCAAGCGGACGGGTCGGGGTGTTCAGCCAGACATCAACCCCCTGCAGCAGCATTTTGGCAAGATGAATGTCATAATTCTGAATGAACAATATTTTTCCCCTGAACTCAGGGCGTTTGGAAATTTCAACAATATATTTTATCAGGTCCTGTCCTCCTTTATCTGCCGGGTGAGCCTTTCCTGCAAAAAGGAACTGAACCGGCCGCTCGGGATTATTCACAATTCTGGAGAGTTTTTCCAGGTCCTGGAAAAGCAGGTATCCGCGTTTATATGTGGCAAAACGGCGGGCAAAACCAACGGTAAGCGCTTCCGGGTCAAGCTTTGCCATCACTTCCGAAATCAATTTCGGATTCTCGTTTCGTTTGATCCAGTTATCCGAAAAACGTTCCTTGATGTGATTGACCAGCTTTTCGCGCAACGCTTTTTTCAGTTCCCAGATTTTTTTATCGGGAACATTATAAATATTTTTCCAAAGGTCAAAATCCAGTTGATTCTGCGGGAAGTTTCCGCCAAAATACTCTTTGTGAATGTCTTTCCATTCCTGTGCGGTCCATGTGGAATAGTGCACACCGTTGGTAACATATCCAATCTCCAGTTCTTCTTCCAGGTAGCCTTTGTAGAGCGATTTCAGCACTGTTTTACTAACGTCTCCGTGAAGTTTGCTCACGCCGTTGATCCCCTGCGACAGGTTTGAAGCCAGATAGCTCATATTGAAATGGTCTTCATACGCTTCCGCCTTACCTAACCGGATGAACGCATTCCAGTCAAGTCTGAGCCTCTGGGAATAGGGTTCCAGATAATACTTGAACATATTGTCGTGGAAAGAATCATGCCCGGCAGGAACCGGAGTATGCGTAGTGAACACGGTGGATGCCCGGACCACTTCTTTGGCTTCCCTGAAATTCAGTTTTTGTTTTTCCATAAGCTCAGCCAGGCGCTCAAGGCCTAAAAACGCTGCGTGCCCTTCATTGCAATGGTAAAGTTCCGAGCAATGTCCCAGTTTATTTAAGACCCGGATTCCTCCGAATCCCAGAAGAATTTCCTGTTTCAGGCGGTTTTCGTTGTCCCCGCCGTATAAGTGGTGAGTGACAGAGCGGTCCTGCTCCTGATTTTCAGGTATGTCGGCATCCAGAAGGAAAAGTTTTACGGCACCCACATCAACCCGCCAAACCCTTGCATACAGCTTACGCCCGGGCAAATCCATATCAACCATCACAAAATTGCCGTTTTCGTCAAGCATGGGAATCACAGGAATTTTTGAAAAATCCTGAAATTCATAGCTTGTCATCTGTTCGCCGTGAAGATTGAGGTTTTGCTTGAAATAACCGTAGCGGTAGAGCAACCCCACGGCAACAAGATTTACCTTCATGTCACTGGCTTCTTTCAGATAATCTCCGGCAAGCATACCCAATCCACCGGAAAAAATCTTCAGCGAATCGTGCAGCCCGTATTCCATGCTGAAATAGGCAATCCTGTGGGAATCCGGATTTTCCCTCTCCTTCATGTATTGCAGGAACTCATTGTGAACCTGCTCCATTTCTGAAAGAAAATAGTGGTCTTTCTCCAGTTCCTTGTATCGCTTGTAACTCACTTCATCGAGCAGCAAAATCGGATTATGCCCAACCTCTTCCCAAAGTTCTTTGCTAATGTAGCTGAACAAATCGGATGCTCTTGTATTCCAGACCCACCATAAATTTTTGGATAATTCACGCAGTGGGTTAAGGGATTCGGGTATATTGGATTCAACAATTATTCTTTTCCAGTCCGGCTGGACACTTTCAAGCAATTTCACCTGCCTGGTCTCATCTTTATTCATCTCTTTTAAGTTTTTAATGCTAAAAAAGCAAAAATACACTTTCTAATGAGATGCCCCTATAATTCAAAAATATATTTGAAGTTGCCGGATATTGAAATAACATATCCGGCTGAAAATAAGATTATTTCTTTTTAGCCGGTTTTTTCGGTGCCCGGTGTTTTTGCAGTCTGGCGATTTCTTCTTCCAGCTTTTTTATTTTCTGGTCTTTTTCATGGATAAGCTTCTGCAGTCCGGCTATTTCGTGCTCCACTTCACTCTTCGGAACTACCGCATTCAGCCGTATTTTAAAATCACTCAGCACGTTCATATAATTGATGAATGCCTCAAACGGAGACTCAAACGGATTGAAGGAATCATGCGCTTCCCCGTGTGAAAAAAACTTGGTGGACATGTAGTGAAAATGATTGCTGGACAAAAGGTAATGCCAGTCTTTCAGCAGTTCACTGTTTGTGCACTGCATGATCCGGTGGCTGAGGCTATACAGTTTCTCAAAAGCCTCCTTCTGCATTTCATTGCCAAGCCAGGGCGTCATATCCCTCTCCTCATCCACCCATGAAACGGGGTTTGGCACACTCACCACCGACACCGGCTGCAGCTCTTCCACCACCTGCGAAGGCGTGCTGAATTTAAAGTCTTTCTGTTTTGCCACATTCTGCGCCCAATGCTCAAGAAATTCAAAAATACCGCTCTCGCCGGAGTTCTGCTTGCCGAATGAGTCGTAACTCAGAAATAGATTCACCACTTCTTCCCGGCTATCAAGCCTTTTCAGCCAGCCGGTGAATTTATCGGCAGTCAACGGATATTCCGACCATCCGGGATTGAAAAAACGGAACGAAATATCATCGCTGAGCTTGAAGTTTCGCATCAGCACTTTCAGCCGGGGGTTTTGTGCGCTGACATAGAGAAAATTCGGGCTTTTCCATCCCAAAACATGGCGGGCGCCTTCCGTGAGGATTGCCTTATAGCCCAATTGAAAAATCCGGGTTCCGATTTCATCGGAATAAATCATTTCCGTATTCCGGAAAACCTTTGGCTTTTGCCCGAAAAGCTTAAATATTTTCTCCTCATGCAACCTCACCTGCTGTTCAAAAACAGAATGGTTTTGCAACGAAGAGAGTGAATGGGAATAGGTTTCGGAAAGAAATTCCACTTGTGAAGTCGCCGCCAGTTTCTGAAAGGATTCGATGACCTCGGGCGCATAAAGCTCAAACTGCTCAAGCGCTATTCCGGAAACGGAAAAGGAAACCCTGAACTTTCCGTTCATCTTTTTAATCAGTTTCAGCAACAGCTTGTTTGTCGGCAGATAGGATTTTTCCACCAAATCCCTTATGGCGGTTTCATTGGCATAATCGTCATAGTAATAGTGATCGTTTCCAATGTCAAAAAACCGGTACCGCCGGTGCCTGAACGGCTGGTGCACATGAAAAGACAAACAGACTGACTTCATAAACTTTCCTCTTTTATTTGAAACATTAAGCCATCATTTCCAGATATACTTCCCTGACTTTTTGTGCCGATTGTTCCCAGCTCATCGCACGGACTTCCCGCTTCCCGGATTCCTTCAAAAAACCGGATAATGCCGGATAGTTGAGCAGGCCGTATATTGAATCCGCCATCGCATAGGTGTCCCAGAAATCAACTTTTATGGCATGATTCAGAATTTCAGAAACGCCCGACTGGTTGGAAATAATCACCGGCACATCCGCCAGCATCGCCTCCAGCGGAACAATTCCGAAAGGCTCTGAAACCGAGGGCATCACAAAAACATCGGTCAGCTGAAACATTCTGTCCACATCGGCTCCTTTCAGGAAACCGGTGAAATGAAATTTATCGGCCATTCCCAGCTGGGCAACCCGTGCAATCATCTCATTCATTTTATCGCCGCTGCCTGCCATGACAAACCGGACATTGTCCATTTTCCTCAAAACCAGATAGGCCGCTTCGATGAAATATCCGGGGCCTTTTTGCATGGTGATTCTGCCTAAAAAAGTAACCAGTTTCTCATTCGTGCCTTTTTCGATTTTAAACTTCTGCCCGTCTGCCGTGTGATCAACAGCATTATAGACGGTGGTTACTTTATCCGGGGAAATTCCGTAATTCTCAATGATTATCTGCCGGGTAAAATTACTGACCGCAATAATTTTGTCGGCTTCCTCCATGCCGTGCCGCTCAATGGCATAAATTGCAGGATTTACATTTTCGCCGCTGCGGTCAAACTCGGTGGCATGGACATGCACAACGAGCGGTTTCCCGGTGGCTCTTTTGGCGACAATCCCTGCCGGAAAAGTGAGCCAGTCGTGCGCATGAATCAGGTCAAAATCATTTTGTGCAGCAATTATTTCAGATACCAAAGCATATTTTTTTATCTCTTCCATCAACCCGGGGCCATAGGAACCGCTGAAATTCACATGAAAACCTTCGCTGGTTTTCACAAAACGGGGCTCATCCGGATAGCTGCGGCTTTTAAGTTCCCAAAATTCCTCTTCGCTCACATAGGGAATAATTTCGGACTGCACTTCGATATAGTCCATCCGGGTCTGTTCTTCCCGAAAAACAAACTCGCGGCGCGAAACGGGAATCCGGTTTGCGCCAATGAGCTGAACCACCGATTGATCTTCGTCTCCAAATGCTTTTGGCACCACAAAAAGAACCTGCACATCATTCAAGCCTGCAAGGCCTTTTGTAAGTCCGTAGCAGGCGGTTCCCAATCCTCCGGAAATATGCGGAGGAAACTCCCATCCGAACATCAACACTTTCATAATCAGAATTTTAAATTGTGAACTAAATGCAACGTGTTAATTATTCCTGCAACATTGCAGGCCTGTGAAATTGCGCCTTTAGCCTTGTGCGGAGGATCGCCTTCATACATTTCCGAAAACGTTCCCACGCTGTGCTCTGTTATGGTTTCTTCAAATCCTTCAATCAGTTGTTTAATATATGATAATCCGCTTTCGCCATAAATTTCCAGGTAGGCTTCGGCAAAAAACTGCAAAAGCCAGGGGAATACGGCTCCCATGTGTATTGCCGCTTCGCGCTCGTCGGGAAAACCTTCCACCACGCCTTTATACCTCAGGTGATCGGGCGAAAGGGTGCGCAGTCCACGTTTGGTAACCAGTTTTTGCCTGGCGCGGCTCAATATGCGCATTTTCTGTTCTTTGGAAAGAGGCGAATTTTGAAGCGCTGCGGCAATGACCATATTCGGCCGCACCGACCAGTCGGCAACCCCGTCTTTCACCACATCGGCAAGGTGCTTGCGCGTATCGCACCAGAATGTTTTCAGAAATGCCGCCTCAATTTTTGCGGGCATTTTTTCCCATCGTTTCACAAACCGGTTATCGCCGGTGAGTTTAGCCATCTTCAGCGCAAAAACAACGGCATTGTACCAAAGCGCATTGATTTCAACAGCCAGTCCTGCGCGCTGAACTACCGGTTTCCCCTCGCTGTATGAATCCATCCACGTGAGCGCCGTATTCTCTTTTTCTGCAAAAATCAAGTTGTCGGCAGTCAGGCGGATAAATTCCGGTTTTGACTTTCTGTAGGCTTCCAGAATCTCTTTCACAACAACGCTGTAGTTCATCCACACTCCGCGGGGCGAGCGCTGTGTTTTGGCGTATTGCTGAACTGCCCAGACAAACCAGAGCGGCGCATCGGCTGAATGGTAAACCGGCTCCCGGCAATGAATGTTATCCGGGAAAAGTCCGTTTTTCAGATATTTCCTGTATGTTCCCAGCACCTCCGGGAAAAGTTCCTTTTTTCCGGTTCCCAAAACCAGCCCGGGAAGGGCGATAAACGTCTGTCGCGTGATGCCGTCATACCAGGGGAATCCCGCAATAATTCCGGTTTCGGAATGTGTTTTAACAATAAACTGCCCGGCTGCATTTTTCAGAATATTGAGAAAGCTGTGCCGCTGTCCTCTTTTTTTCATTTCCTTCGTAAACCGCTGCTTTAAGGCAACAGGGGTTGCAAGCGCAGTCCCGGCGGAGAAAATGATTGTTTCGCCCGGCTTTACAGTCAGCTCAAAATACCCGGGAACAAATAAATCTTCGAGGTATTCATAGCCCCGGTTCAACTCTTTCAGGTATTCAATATCATAATACCAGTCGGGAGCCGGAACGTATTCATTTTTTTTGCTGAACTGCATGTATAAATCGGGGTAGCCATCGTATAACCTGACACTGACACCATTACTCACCGGCGTATATTTCCGGTTGACAAAAAGGTTGGCTTTGCTCAGGCTGTGAAAATTGCGAAATGCCAGAAACGGCTGAAAGCGCAGAGTAACCGGTTCAGAAGCCTCTTTCAGCGTGTACCGGATCAGAATTTCCTCCTTATGCTCATTCAGCACCCTTTCCATAACCAAAACAATATTCCCGATGCGGTATGTGATTTTTGGAATCTGCGCAAATTCAATGTCCTGAATGTATTTATGCCCTTTCGGATTGTAGTGGCCTCCCCTGTACCTGTGAATGCCCAGCCTGAATTCTTCTTCCCCCTGAACCACAGACACATCAAGCGATGAGAGCAGCACATGCTTTTCACCTCCGAAATTGCTGATCGGGCAAACTAATAACCCGTGATATTTTCGTGTATTGCATCCGTTTAACGTGGTACTTATATACGAACCGGCACGGTTCGACCTCAGAATTTCGCGGTTGAGCGAATACTCAAGATTTATCAATTGCTCCTTATCAAATTTCAGGTAACTCATATTCAGGACTTCAAGTTATTTAATCTGATTTCAATGTCAGCGATTTGTTCAGAAAAAAAGCTTTTTTCAAAATCGAGATTAATATACGAAAATTCAGTTGCAATGGAGCAGGTTATTTGCAAGCTTTTTCTGAGGAAGTGCAGATATTCTTTTGTAACCCTGTTGAAAGGTTTATGTTCGGTTGCTGCCGTGATTTTTTTAATTTTTTCTGAAATTTTCCGGCTTCTTTCCTCAATCAGGGAAACCTGAAATTTTTCCCAGATATGGTTTATTGCCGACGATGAAAGATGAATCATATCTTCAGCATAGAACCTGTAGTCCCTCAGCTCGTCCATAACAATTTCATAAGCAGGAAAATAACCGCACCGCTCTTCGCCAAGCTCCCTGACCAGCCGGTCAACAGCCAGTAGCAAGGTGGATTTGCTCCGTTGGTTTTCAATGGTGCCATCCCTCAAATGACGAATCGGGCTAACCGTAAAAATCACCCGGACTCCCGGATTGAACGTCCAAAGCTCCGGCAGCAGTTTCCTGAATTCGTCAACAATTTCCTCGGGCTCTAACCGGAAACGGCGAAACTCCTTATCGGGAATTTTATGGCAATTGGATACGATTTGTCCTGTCGATTTGTACTCATATACCCAGGCCGTTCCAAAGGTGATGAATAAGAAATCTGCCTTTTCAAGAAAAACGGAGGAGATGTCAAGCCTGGAATTAATATTCCGAAGCGATTCTTCTGCAAATGCAGAAGAAAACCGGCTGTGATGAAAAAAACTGTGCCACAGTCCGTTGTGGTGAATCAAGCCGGAATTGTCAAATCTCTTTTTCTGAATTAAGAAACGGATTCCGTTGGCCACCGAAACCGGATTGTATAAATTTCCGAAAGGATTGATATCCACCGGATATTTCAGGGCAGCCATTTTGCCACCAATATTTTCCGTAAAACATGAGCCGATGAACATGCAGGATGATTGGTATCCTGCCTTCCGTTTGAAATCAGGAATTTCAACTTCTGTCAGGAACCTGGCGCTCATTGTTATTTTATTTTTGCAAAATCAACTTTTTTCAGCACAAGCGCCGTGCGCGCAGGCAGATATAATTTCAGGTAATGCTGACTGCTCAATCCGCCGCTCGGAAGCGTGTAGTACGGCACATCTTCCTGTACATGATCATATCCGCCAAACCTGCCCGAATCGGTATTCAGTTCAACCGTATATTTTCCCGGACCTAACGGAATTCCATAATCGGTGAACGATTGCACGGGATTGAAATTGAAAACGAACAGAAACAGTCCCCGATGGTAGGCCAGCACTTTATCGGGAATGTTTTCCATCACAAAATCCACGGACGGTATGGTCAGCAATTGATGTTCGCGCATAAAGTGAATCATTTCCCTGTCGAAATCATAGAGCCAGTGGTATTTCAGTTCCGGGTCTTCCGCAATGCTCCAGATTCGCCGGCAATGTTTATACGACCAGTTGTTCCCTTCCCGGGGAAAATCAATCCATTCGGGATGCCCGAATTCATTTCCCATAAAATTCAGGTAGGCGCCTCCTGCAGTTGTGGCGGTTATCAGCCGGATCATTTTGTGCAGGGCAATTCCCCGGTCAACAATCATGTTGGGCTGATCTTTTCGCATACTGTAATACATCTCCTTGTCAATGAGCCTGAAAATGATGGTTTTATCCCCCACCAGCGCCTGGTCGTGCGATTCGGCATAGCTCACCACTTTTTCATCCAATCTTTTGGACGTGAGATTATAAAAAATATCGCCCACCTGCCAGTCGTCATCGCTTTTCTCCTTGATAAGTTTTATCCAGTAGTCGGGAATTCCCATCGCCATGCGGTAGTCAAACCCCATTCCGCCATGAAAAACAGGGACTGCCAGCCCCGGCATCCCGCTCATGTCCTCGGCAATGGAAACTGAATGCGGTTTCACCTGCTTCATCAACTTGTTGGCAAGGGTGAAGTAGGTTGTCGCCTCGGTATCTACGTTGGCGCCAAAATAGTCATCATAGCTGGTGAAAGCCTTTCCCAGTCCATGATCAAAATAGAGCATGCTGGTTACTCCATCGAACCTGAATCCGTCGAAACGATACTCTTCAAGCCAGAATCTGATATTGGAGAGTAAAAAATGGAGCACTTCATTTTTTCCGTAATTGAAGCAATAGGAATCCCACGCCGGATGTTCGCCTTTTCCGCCTTCGTGAAAAAACTGATAGCGGGTTCCGTCGTATCTGCCAAGCCCTTCCACTTCGTTTTTCACAGCATGGGAATGGACAATATCCATGATTACTGCCAGCCCCATTCCATGCGCTTCATCAATCAGGCGTTTCAGGTCGTCGGGAGTGCCAAATCTTGACGACGGCGCAAAAAACCCGGAGACATGATACCAGAAACTGCCGTAATAGGGGTGCTCCGGAATAGCCATCAGCTGCAGGGTATTGTAGCCGTTTGCCTTAATCCGCGGCAGCATTTTTTCGCGGAATTCATTGTAGGTGTGCACCCGTTCCTCTTCTCCCGCCATGCCAATGTGCGCTTCATAGATAAGCGGCGGCTCACCGGTTCCAGAAAAATCACCATGCCCCCACACATAGGGAGCCGGCGGGTCCCAGACCTGTGCGTTAAAAATGTGGGTTTCGGGGTCCTGGGTAACATATTTTGCCCACGCCGGAACACGTTTCCCGAAATCAACCGCCCAGTGCATGGAAAGGGCATACAAGTCGCCGTGTTTCAAATCGTTTTTGGCAAGTTTCAATTCCCAGATGCCATTTTCAAGCGGATAAAATTCAAATTGCTTTTGTTCCTCCCAATTGTTGAAAGTTCCCGTCAGATAAATAAAGGTGGCGTTGGGCGCCCATTCGCGCATCACCCAGCCGTCTTCCGTTTTGTGCAGTCCAAAATAGAGATGCCCGCCGGCAAATTCGTACAAAGAGCCATTTCCGGCCAGCTCCTTTTCCTTCTCTCCGGCAGCCTGAACACGCTGAATAATTGAGGAAGAATAGGGCTGAAGCCACATATCATCCTGAACGAATTTTGGCAATTTCTTTGTCATGCTCTTTTAGAAAAAATTTAGAAATGGCAAGGATTATCAGCGACTTCCATAAAATATTTCAATGTGAAATTCCCAGTTTTTCTTTGACCAATCCCGGGATTTTTCCGGGCTCGCTGGCAACCGGCACTCCGGCTTCGCCGAATGCCCTGATTTTTTCTTCTGCCGTTCCCGAACCGCTGGAAATAATTGCTCCGGCATGTCCCATGCGTTTTCCGGGAGGGGCTGACTGCCCGGCAATGAATGCAACCACCGGCTTGGTCATGTTCTCCCTGATGTAGGCAGCAGCCTGCTCCTCGGCATCACCGCCGATTTCGCCAATCAGCACCACGGCATCGGTCCCAGGGTCGTTTTCATACATTTCCAGCAGGTCGATAAAATAGAGTCCGGAAACAGCATCACCACCAATCCCAACACATGTTGACTGCCCGAGTCCGCTTTCTGAGAGCAGGTTAACCACTTCATAAGTGAGTGTGCCCGAGCGGGAAATCAATCCGATATTCCCTTTCTTGAAAATCATTCCGGGGAGAATGCCTATGAGGCTTTCGTCGGGAGTAATCAATCCGGGGCAGTTGGCGCCAATCAGTTTCGTGCCGTTTTGTTTCAGGATGTGCGATGCCCTCATCATATCCTGCACCGGAACGCCTTCGGTGATGCAAATCACCAGTTCCACACCGGCATAGCTGGCTTCAATAATGGCATCTGCCGCAAAAGGGGCGGGCACAAAAATCACGGAGGCATCTGCTCCGGTGGCTTTCACTGCATCTGCAACCGTGTCAAAAACATGAATTCCGCCAACATCGCTTCCCCCTTTTCCGGGAGAAATTCCACCTACGATGTTAGTGCCGTAATCTTTCATTTTTGCCGTGTGAAACGCTCCATCACGTCCTGTGATGCCCTGCACCAGAACTTTTGTCTCTTTATTTATCAGAATACTCATTATTTTTTCTTTTTGTTTTTACTTAATTCGATGGCTTTCTGAGCCGCTTCGCTCATGGTTGAAACAGTGGGCAGACCGTATTCCCGGATAATCTCCAACCCTTCTTTGGCATTGGTTCCGGACAGGCGGATAACCACCGGAATATCTGTTTTTATCTCTTCAAGCGCTGCTACAAGGCCGCGCGCCACATCATCGCAGCGGGTGATCCCGCCAAAAATATTGATCATCACCGCTTTCACGCTGTTATCACTCAGCAGGATATTCATCGCTTCAACCACTTTCTGCGGACTGGATGAACCGCCGATATCCAGAAAGTTTGCCGGTTCGCCGCCGTAGAGCTTGATCATATCCATTGTTGCCATGGCAAGCCCGGCTCCGTTGACCATGCAGCCAATATTGCCATCAAGCTTGATATAGGAAAGCCCTTTTTCGGTGGCTTCAATCTCTTTCATTTCATCTTCGGTGGCTTCACGCATTTTAAGAATTTCGGGCTGACGAAAAAGTGCATTGTCGTCAAAGTTCATTTTTCCGTCAATGGCAAGCACCTGCTTTTCGGGTGTAACAACCAGAGGGTTGATTTCTGCCAGCGAAGAATCGGTTTCCACGTAAAGGCGGTAGAGCTTTATCAGAATTGCCGCTATCTGCCGCATTTCACCCGGAGTGCTTACCAGTTGAAGTGCAATTTGCCGCGCCTGCCAGTCCATCATGCCTAAAATGGGGTCGATATTCATTTTGATGATTTTCTCCGGCGCAGTGCGCGCCACCTCCTCAATATCCACTCCACCCTCCGCACTGGCCATCAAGGTAACGGATTTGGAATTGCGGTCGTTGATAAACCCTACGTAAAATTCCTTTTCAATGTCCACGGCATCGGCCACCAAAACTTTTTCAACAGTAAGCCCCTTGATGTCCATGCCCAGTATCTGCCGGGCAAACTGAACGGTCTCACCCTTTGTCTTTGCAAGTTTAACCCCTCCGGCTTTGCCCCGTCCGCCAACATGCACCTGCGCTTTGACTACGCGCAGTTTGTCTTCATCGGGAATGTTACTCTCCACCTCTTCCACCGAATGGCAAACAATTCCATCCGGCACAGGAATTCCATATTTTTTAAATAAATTCCTGGCTTGATATTCGTGAATCTTCATGCTTTTAAATTAGATATACAGATGTGATAATAACGGGCAAAAGTACCAAATATTTATCAATCAAAGATTAAGAATTTGATTCTTTTGTCCGGCGATTCCCCACAGTGAATAACAATCTGCAAACGGTAAATCTTCCGGAGTTGAATAATTACATGCGGCATCCTGAACAATCATCCGCCCTTCCAATTTTATAATCCCCTGCATTTCTTATAGCTTTGTGCCAGTTTTTGGCAACTGCAAAAACAGAACGGTTTAAAAAATGATTTTATGAGAATTACAAGACAAAACAGCGCCGCGCTTATCATTGACATTCAGGAACGTCTTTATCCTGCAATGTGGGAAAAGGAAAAATTTCTGCAAAACAGCAGAATGCTTATTCAGGGAATCAATGAACTGAGTCTGCCCATTTTGGCAACCCAGCAATATACCAAGGGACTGGGTGAAACAATCCCAGAAATTCAGTCGGTTTTACCGGGTGTTCAATATATTGAAAAAAGGGCATTCAGTTGCTGCGACGAACCTTCGATGCAACTGAAGCTTACTGAACTTCATGCACAAAACATCATAATTTGCGGCATTGAATCTCATGTTTGCGTATTGCAGACAGCAATCGACCTGAAGGAATCGGGTTACAATCCGGTGGTGGTCATGGACTGCGTCACATCGCGCAGGCCGGAAAGCATTGAACTTGCCAAAGAGCGCCTTCGTTTTGAGGGAATTATGATGACTTCCGCAGAAGCTGTCCTGTTTGAGCTCACCCGCTCATCAGAAGCGGCAGAATTCAGAGCCATTTCAAAACTTGTGAAATGATTTTTTGTTTCATAAAAACAGACAAATCAACAACATCAAACATTAATATTTCAGGCATATAAAAGATAAATGTTTCTTTGTCATTTTATGTTTTTCTATATTTCGCCACTTTTTAAAATTTTTAATGGATACCGGAATGAAAAAATTACTGTTAATCATTACAATGGCTGCGCTTTTTGCATGCAGCCGCCAGGAAAAAGGATTTGAAATTTCTGTAAACCTTGAAGGCGCAAAAGGCCATATATTACTGGAAAAAAGAAACGGTTCCCAGTGGGTTCCGGTTGACACCGCCGCCATTATTGACGGCGTTGCACTGCTCAAAGGCAAAGTTGACTTTCCGGAAGATTATTATCTTTCCGTTTTCGGGCAGCAGGCCAAAACCATCCTTTTTGTGGAAAATGAAAATATTTCCGTGAAAGGGGATGTCAATAAACTGGATCAGCTTGAAGTTACAGGCTCCAAAACCCACGATGAATATACGCAGGTCAACCAACAGATTCAAAAAATCGGAGAAGAATACATGGCACTATATCAGCAAGCGCGCGAGGCCAATTCATCGGGCGACGAGGAGAAGGCAGCCGGCCTGATGCAACAGGTGGAAACCCTTTACGAAAGCACCAACACCCTTCAGGAGGAATTTATCCGGAATAATCCGGGTTCCTATGCCGCACCCTATTTTCTGTCAAGAATTCAGCACGGAATGGAGCCCGATGAACTGGACAATCTGTTATCCTCCCTTGACCCGTCAATGGCGAAAGTGCCCACAATTGTGCTTCTGAAAGAAAGAGTTGAAAAGCTCAAATCGGTGGCTGTGGGGAAAATTGCACCCGATTTCACCATGAACGACACCAACGGCAATCCCGTGAAATTTTCGGATATTTACAAGCAGAATGAATACACGCTCCTTGATTTCTGGGCAGCCTGGTGCCCGCCGTGCAGAGCGGAAAACCCGAATATTGTTGCCGCATTCAACCAATATAAGGACAAAGGATTCAACGTGTTCGGCGTGTCGCTCGACCGCGAAAAAGACGCCTGGCTGAAAGCCATTGACGATGACCACCTGACATGGCTGCACGTTTCAGACCTGTCCTACTGGAACAATGCTGCGGCACAACTATATGCCGTGAACTCCATTCCGTCAAGTCTGATTGTGGACAAAAGCGGAAAGATCATTGCCAAAAACAAGCGCGACAAAGAGCTGTTTGAAACGCTTTCAGAACTGTTGGATTAACGGATAAACGAGAGCGCTTTTTCGATAGCTTTCGCGATGCCGGACGGGTCTTTTCCTCCGGCAGTGGCATAAAATGGCTGTCCGCCGCCGCCACCGGCAATTTCCCTGCCTGCCTCACGAACAATCCGTCCGGCATTCAGCGCTTTGTCTTTTACCAGGTTTTCTGAAATCATTACGGTGAGATTGGGTTTTCCGCCAATGTCAGCGCCAAGCACAAGGAAAAGATTGTCCACCTCATTTTTCAGCCCGAAAGCCAGGTCTTTTAACATTCCGGCGTTTTCAACATCCACCTGTGCAGCAATGATATTCACTCCGTGCTCCACAGTTGCCCTGCCCTTCAATTCAGCTTTTAGCTGCCTGGTCTGCTCCCGCCCAAATGCTTCAACTTTCCTGGACAACTCGCTGTTCTCTTTGAGCAAACCGGCTATACTGCCGGTAACGTCGGCGGGACTTTTGACCATTTCCCGGATGGTTTTCAGCGTTTCCATCTGACCATTCACAAATTGCTCGGCACGTTCTCCGGTGATCGCTTCAATCCTGCGGATGCCGGCTGCAATCGCACTTTCCGAAACAATTTTAAACAGGCCGATCTGTCCTGTGGCATTCACATGGGTTCCGCCGCACAATTCCACCGACTCGCCAAACCGGATAACACGGACTGATTCGCCATACTTTTCGCCAAACAGCATCATTGCGCCAAGTTCCTTTGCCTGTTTCAGGGGCATTTCACGATTTTCCTCCCGTGGCAGGTTTTCCCTGATTTTTTTATTGACCAGAGTTTCTGTCTGTGCAATTTCCTCATCGGTCATTTTCCGGAAATGCGAAAAGTCAAAACGCAGATGCTCCGGGCTGACCAGTGAACCTTTTTGTTCCACATGAGTTCCTAAGATTTCGCGGAGTGCAGCATGAAGCAGGTGGGTAGCCGTGTGGTTATTGGCCGTTTCCAGCCGTTTTTCGCCATTCACTGTGGCATGAAAGGTTGCCTCCGGGTTTTCAGGCAGCTTTTCCGTGAGATGAACAATAAGGTTATTTTCTTTTCGGGTATCAAAAATGACGGTCTTTTTCCCGTCAGATTCAATGAATCCCGAATCGCCGACCTGTCCGCCCGATTCCCCGTAAAAAGGGGTCTGGTCAAACACCAACTGATAGTATGATTTCTTTTGCCGGATCACTTTCTGATAGCGTGCAATACGCACTTCGGCTTCCGTTGTGTCGTATCCGAGAAACAAGGTGCGCTCAATCTTCCGGAGTTCAATCCAGTCATCTGCCTCAGACTGGGCAGCATCCCGTGAACGGTTCTTCTGGGCTTCCATTTCATTTTCAAAGCCTTTTTCGTCAATTTCCAGTCCGCTTTCACGTGCAATAAGCGCAGTCAAATCCACCGGAAAGCCATACGTGTCATACAACGTGAAAACATCTTTCCCTGAAATGGCGCCGGTTTTTTCTTCCTGAACCTTATGCACGATATTATCCAGCAGTTTAATTCCGGTGGAAAGGGTATGCAAAAAAGAAATTTCCTCTTCCCTGATCACTTTTTCAATAAGCTCCTGTTGTGCGGCCAGTTCGGGAAATGCACCGCCCATGTTTTCTTTCAGCGCTTCAACAAGCCGGTAAACAAACGGCTCTTTAAAAGAGAGAAAAGTATAACCATACCGAACCGCGCGCCTCAATATCCGCCGGATTACATAACCGGCTTTATTGTTTGACGGCAGCTGGCCATCGGCAATTGAAAAAGCCACTGCCCGCAGGTGGTCGGCCACCACACGCATGGCGATATCGGGTTTTTCGTTTTCCCCGTATTTTAATCCGCTCAGTTTTTCAATTTCATGAATGATATGCTGAAAAATATCTGTGTCGTAATTTGAAGTTACCCCCTGCAACGCCATGCACAACCGCTCAAATCCCATTCCGGTGTCCACATGTTTGGCCGGAAGTTCAAGAAGCGTCCCGTCAGCCTTCCGGTTAAACTGAATGAATACCAGGTTCCAGATTTCAATAACCAGCGGGTGATCCTTGTTGACCAGTTCCCTTCCGGGTAACTTTGCAATTTCGTCCTCCGGGCGCAGGTCAACATGAATTTCGGAGCAGGGGCCGCACGGGCCGGTATCGCCCATTTCCCAGAAATTATCCTTTTTGCTGCCGTTTAAGATACGCTCTGCGGGCAGGTGTTTTGCCCAGTATGCAGCCGCTTCGTCATCCCGTTCAAGGTTATCCTCCCGGCTGCCTTCAAAAACTGAGGCATAGAGCCGGTCAGCCGGCAGCCCCATCCGGTCAACAAGAAATTCCCATGCCCAGTCAACAGCCTCTTCTTTAAAATAATCGCCAAACGACCAGTTGCCAAGCATTTCAAACATGGTGTGGTGGTAGGTATCAAACCCCACCTCTTCCAGATCGTTGTGCTTGCCCGAAACACGCAGGCATTTCTGGGTGTCGGCAACCCGGGGATATTTCACCGGTTCATTGCCCAAAAACTGGTCTTTAAACTGGTTCATCCCCGCATTGGTAAACATGAGGGTCGGGTCGTCCTTAACAACAATCGGAGCCGAATCAACTATCTGATGGTTCTTCTCCTTAAAAAAATCGAGAAAAGCATTTCGTATTTCTGTGGAAGTCTTCTTCATCCTAAAATTTATATTCTAATTTTTGTTAAAAAATTCTAAAGCGCTCTGGCACATTTTCTTTGTAAAAGTTATTTTTTTAGATTTGCGCCATTATAAAAATCATTTTAAAATTAAATTCCTGCAAAGTTAAAGGTTTTAATTTATTTTATTTGAAACAGGATATTATATTGCCGGTACCTTAATTATGGCGAAAAAGAAATATAAATTTAACTCCGACACCCTGAGTTACGAACGCGTAGGAATATCTTTCAGGGAGAAAGCGGGGAAAATCACTGCGTATTTATCAACAAGTCTTGCTTTTGCGCTGATTATGGTGTTTGTTTTTCTGAGCTTCTATGAAACTCCGCGCGCCAAAGCGCTGCGAAGGGAAAATCAGCGGTTGCTCAGTCAGTATGAATTGATGCAGCGCGATTTGGGTCGCATCGAAAATGTTCTGACCGATTTGCAGCAACGCGACGACAACATCTACCGCATTATTTTTGAAGCAGACCCGATTCCCTCTTCGATCCGGAAAGCCGGATTTGGCGGCGTAAACAAATATTCGCACCTGGATAATCTCAACAATTCAAAGCTCATCATTGAAACTGCAAAAAAGCTGGATGTTTTAGGAAAAGAAGCCTATATTCAGTCAAAATCCTATGATGAAGTGTTGAAAATGGCTTTGAACAAGGAAAAAATGCTTGCCAGCATTCCGGCTATCCAGCCGGTGGCAAACAAAGATTTAAAACACACTGCCAGCGGTTGGGGCTACCGCATCCATCCGATCTACAAAGTAAAAAAGATGCACTACGGCATGGACTTCACCGCACCAACCGGCACGCCGATTTATGCAACCGGCGACGGCAAAGTTGTTGAACTGGCCGGTTCGCGGCAAAGCAGGGTCAGTTTCGGGCTTTACGTGAAAATTGACCATGGATTCGGCTACGAAACCCTTTATGCGCACATGAACGCATTCAATGTAAGACTGGGGCAGGAGGTCAAGCGGGGCGATGTTATCGGTTATGTAGGAAACTCCGGTGGTTCAACGGCTCCCCACCTGCACTATGAAGTGCATCGCAACGGATCGCCGGTGAATCCGCAACACTACTATTTCATGGACCTCACGCCGGAAGAATTTGAAAGAATGATCTCCATTTCATCAAATATCGGGCAATCACTCGACTAAAAGTGTCTGTCAAAAAACCAAAAATAGAGAAGGTTTTTTTCTCCATTGGCGAAGTGTCAGCCATGGTGGACATCTCTCCGCCCACCATCCGCTACTGGGAAAGTTGCTTTGATGAGCTGAAACCTGCCAAAAGCTCCAAAGGAACCCGGATGTACAACCACGATGACATTGAAACCATACGGTTAATCAATTATCTGGTAAATGAGCGCGGTTTGACCACAAAAGGCGTCAGACTAAAATTAAAAAACAGCAAGCAGAAAACGCTTGAAACCTGGGAAATTGTGAAGCAACTGCAGAAAATAAAGAAAGAACTGAATAACATATTGGAAGAATTGGAGGAATCTTATGGTTCGGATTAAAGAAATAGCTGAATATTTTGAAACGTTTGCACCGCTTGCCCTGCAGGAATCCTATGACAATTCGGGACTGATTTTGGGCGATGCTGACGCGGAAGTGAATTCAGCGCTGGTAACCCTCGATGTTACGGAAGAGGTAGTTGATGAAGCCATTGAAACAGACGCCGGAATCATCATAGCACACCATCCCGTGATTTTTTCGGGACTGAAAAAACTTACCGGAAGAAATTATGTGGAACGCACGGTTATCAAAGCAATCAAAAACGATATCGCAATTTATGCAGCACACACCAACATGGATGCAGTTTCGGGTGGTGTGAATTCAAAGATTTGTGAAAAACTGGGACTCCGGAATTGCCGGACTTTACAAGCTGCCCGCGGGAAACTGAAAAAACTGGTAACATTCATTCCGCACGAAGCCGCCGGGAAAGTGCGGGAGGCAGTTTTCAGCGCCGGCGCCGGACACATCGGAAATTACGATTCCTGCGGATACAATCTTGAGGGAACCGGAAGTTTCAGAGGCGGTGAAAACACCAACCCATACGTGGGGAAAAAAGGGGAAATCCACTATGAAAAGGAAATCCGGTTTGAAACAATTTTTCCCGCCTGGCTGGAAAGCAAAATCACCGGCGCTTTGCTGAAATCGCATCCTTATGAAGAAGTAGCCTACGACATTTACCCTTTGGACAACATTTATGAAAAAGCCGGAATGGGCATGATTGGGGAACTCCCTGACCCCATGACAGAAACCGGCTTTTTGGAGTTTCTGGAAAAAACGCTGAAAACCGGCTGCATCCGGCACACAGCCCTGCAAAATAAGCCGGTAAAAAAAGTAGCGGTTTGCGGAGGCTCAGGCTCGTTTTTAATTTCTGATGCCATTGCAGCCCGTGCCGACATTTTTGTTACTGCCGACATGAAATATCATCAGTTTTTCGATGCGGAAAACAAAATTATGATTGCTGATGTCGGGCATTATGAAAGCGAGCAATTCACTAAAGAACTTTTTTATGAATTGCTTACGAAAAAATTCACTAATTTTGCAGTCCGATTTTCGGAGGTGAATACCAATCCGATTTTTTATTTTAACCGTTGAAGAATTGAATTTAAAATATTAAGAAATGAGTGCATCAGATACAAAACAGGAAGAAAAAGATATTTCCATTGAGGACAGGCTGCGTGCATTGTATGAATTACAGACCGTAGTTTCCGAAATTGATAAAATTAAAACCCTGAGAGGCGAACTGCCTTTGGAGGTTCAGGATCTTGAAGATGATATTACCGGACTCAAAACCAGATTATTAAATCTGGAAGATGAGATTAAAGTCCTTGAGACTTCACTCAACAACCGAAAAATTGCCATCAAGGATTCACAGGCGCTGATTGCACGATATACCGAGCAACAGAGCAATGTGAGAAACAACAGGGAATTCGATTCGCTTTCCAAGGAAATTGAATTTCAAACCCTTGAAATTGAGCTTTCAGAAAAAAGGATAAAAGAGTTCACTGCCGAAATCACCGAAAAGAAAGAAGTCATCGATACTTCCAGACAATTGCTGAAAGACCAGGAAGAGGAGCTGAGCAGAAAGAAAAATGAACTGGACGATATAACCCAGGAGACAAAAATTGAAGAGGAAAAGCTCAAAGGGAAAGCCGAAAAAATTGAAGTTTTCATTGACCCCCGCCTGCTGACGGCATTTAAACGTATTCGTAAAAATGCACGAAACGGGTTGGCCGTGGTTACTATCCAGCGCGACGCCTGCGGAGGCTGTTTCAACAAAATTCCACCCCAGCGGCAACTTGATATTGCCAGCCGCAAAAAAATTATTGTATGTGAATATTGTGGGCGCATACTTGTTGACCAGAATATCAGTGTTGTTGAAGCCGGGTGAATAATCTACAGGAAAAAATATGAAAATAAAATTCTTCGCTTTCTCATTATTGCTTTTTTTCGTTGCCTCCGGCCTGAAAGCACAGGAAGCACGCGACACGACCTATTGGAAAGTTTCCGGACAGGCATCCCTGAACTTTAGTCAGGTTTCTTTTTCAAACTGGATTGGCGGTGGAAAAAATTCTGTTTCGGGAGTGGCGCTGTATAACATGAGTGCCAATTATGAAAAGGAAAAAGTCAATTGGGAAAACACCCTGAAAACCGGGTATGGCCTGATGAAAGAAGGAGGAAATGAAGTTATCAAAACGGATGACAAGCTGGAGCTGAACTCCAAACTTGGGATTCGCATGAAGAATGAGCATCTTCTCTTTTCTTCATTTGTCAATTTCTTAACCCAGTTTGCCGATGGATATAAATATCCCAACACCACGGATAAAATTTCGGGACTTTTTGCTCCCGCATACCTGACGGTTGCTTCCGGTTTCGATTACAAGCCGTCTGACAAATTCTCTCTGTTTTTCACCCCCGTTGCCGGAAAATTCACGATTGTTACCGACGAAGTGTTGTCCGGTGCAGGCGCTTTCGGCGTGGATCCCGGAAAGAAACTCAGGGCAGAAATGGGCGCCACAGTGAAAAGTGAACTGAAGGCAGATCTGATGAAGAATGTCAGTCTGGCAACCACGCTGGCGCTTTTCTCAAACTATTTTCACGAACCGCAGAACATTGACGTAAACTGGGATATAGCCATCAACATGAAAATCAATGATTATTTGTCGGCTAATTTATTGACCAATCTGGTGTATGACCACGACATTCTGATTCCTCTTGACGATCTGGGAAATACGGGAAGACGCATTCAGTTGAAACAACTTTTCGGCGTTGGACTGAGCTATAAATTTTAAAAGGATTTTCGGGTCACCAGCTTCCGCCGGCTCCGCCGCCACCGAAGCTGCCACCGCCAAATCCTCCAAAACCGCCACCACCAAAACCTCTGCTGCCGGAGGAAAAACTTCCAAATGTGCCGCTGTGCTTACCGCTTGACGGCATTCCCATGGTGGTCCAGAACGGCAGGTCTTTCCCGGGAGA
Source organism: uncultured Mariniphaga sp. (assembly GCA_964624645.1). Taxonomy (GTDB): domain Bacteria; phylum Bacteroidota; class Bacteroidia; order Bacteroidales; family Prolixibacteraceae; genus Mariniphaga. The sequence goes on along the minus strand of CAZVAD010000008.1, from coordinate 14,744 downwards.
ATAGAAGCGACGGCTTCTGTGTCTCAGCAAAGGAATGACAACAAAAATTAAAATCAAAATGATGATTACCAGAACTGCTCCGGCTTCATCTCCGTATTGCGCTTCATAAGAGTCTGCGCTGTATTCGCCGCGCGTGATGTCCATGATTACAGAAATCCCGTTATCCAGTCCCTTATAATAATTATCGTTCTGAAACTCAGGAATAATTTCGCGGTTAATGATTGTTCCGTTAACCGTTGCATCAGGGAGAACTCCTTCAAGCCCGTATCCGGTGGCGATGAAAATTCTTCCGCGTTCATTTCCGTATTTTGGTTTCACCAGAATGACCACGCCGTTTTCCTTCCCTTTCTGGCCGACGCCCCACTTGTCGCCAAGCCGGAAAGCGTAATCTCCCGGATCGTATCCTTCCAGGTCTTTAACCGTTACGATGACAATCTGGGTTGAAGTTTCCCGCGCAAACTGCTCAAGCTTTGCCGTCAAATCATTGTATTCATTTTCTGACAGGATTCCTGCAAAATCGTTGACCAGTTTCGGCGGAACGGGACGTTCCGGAATTTCTGCCATCAGGCTTGAAAAACCGGCTAAAAACACAAAAAGTACCAGAATTTTTCTCATCTGTTTTCCATTGAATCTTCATACGAAATTTCATCAGGCAACTCATTCACATCATCCTGCTGCCAGGGGAAAAACTGTTTCAGTTGCTCCCCTGCCTTTTGGATTCCTGTTGAAAGCCCTTTGGAAATTTTCCCTTCATTAAAACAAACGGACATTTCTTCCTTTATATCTTCCCAAAAATTCTCCGGAACTTTCTGATTGATTCCGGTGTCGCCCAAAACGGCAAACTTCCGGTCTTCCACCGCAATATAGAACAACACGCCGTTGCGAAGTCCGGTTTTGTGCATGTCCAGCGTTTTGAAGACATAAGCCGCCCGGTCAAGCACACTGTTTTTGCAAAATTTCTCCACGTGTACCCGGATTTCTCCCGAAGTATTCATTTCGGCACCCCGGATGGCTTCCACGATCTGCTGCTTTTCCTCTTCAGAAAAATAATTCCGGACATTCATCTTTTCAGATTAAAATTCCACAACGGGCGGCTGGTCAGCGCCCTGACGTGCTTCAAAATAAATTTTCTTGTCAAACCCAAGCAGTCCGGCATAAATCAGCTGCGGAAATTTTCGGATATACGCATTGTAGGACTGCGTCACCTCATTGAATTTTTTCCGCTCAACCGCAATTCTGTTTTCCGTACCTTCCAGTTGTGCCTGCAAATCCAGAAAATTTTCGTTGGCTTTCAAATCGGGATAACGCTCAACAACCAGCATCAACCGGCTCAGGGATGAAGTCAGCCCTTCCTGTGCCTGATTGAACTGCTCCAGCGCCTGCGGCGTCAGATTGCCGGGATCAACATTCACCGAAGTGGCTTTTGAACGCGCTTCGATAACATTAACCAAAGTTTCCTGCTCATGCTGCGCGTAACCTTTCACCGTATTCACCAGATTTGGAATCAGGTCGGCACGGCGCTGATAAACGTTTTCAACCTGCGCCCACTGCGAAGTTACCTGCTCCTGGAGGTCAACCATTTTATTATATCCACAGCCTGAAAGAAAAAATCCTGCAAAAGCTGCAAAAACGATAAGTAATCCTTTTTTCATAATGTGATGTATTCATTTAGTTTTCAAATATTCTCAAAAATAATGAGATTTTGTCAAAAAAATCGAGGAAAACAGGAAATGTGTCGCCGGGGTTGCGTAAAAATCCGGTAAACCGGAAAATAGTGAAGTTATTTCCGGCAATTTTGAATCTATTCTGTTTTTTTTAGCAACACCACTGCAAGCGCCGAGATGCCCTCCTCGCGCCCTTCAAAACCCAGTTTTTCAGTGGTTGTGGCTTTAATGGAAATCAGGTCTGCATCAATCCCAAGAATTCCGGCCATGACGGTTTTCATTTCGGGAATGAACGGCTTCAACTTTGGATTTTGCGCACTGATGGTACTGTCGATGTTTGCAATTTGAAAACCTTTATTCTTAACGGATGAATAGGTTTTTTCCAGAAGGATTTTGCTGTCAATACCTTCAAATTCGGGAGAAGTGTCGGGGAACTGCGTTCCGATATCACCCAAATTCACTGCTCCAAGCAGTGCATCGCAAACCGCGTGAATCAGCACATCGCCATCAGACCAGGCAACCGTCCCTTTGCTGTGCGGAATCAGGATTCCGCCAAGCCATAAGGTTTCACCCTCTGCAAGACGGTGCACATCATATCCCTGACCGATTCTGTACATAATCAGTGTTGTCTTCCAAATGCTTCCACATCAAAGGAAAGAGTAAATCTCAGCGTATTTTCCAGCGGGTGGTTTCGCTGGGTGGGCAGCAGGTATGCAAAATCAAGTGCAAAAACATTCATTCTGAAACCGGCGCCTGCGGTGAGAAATTTCCGGTTGCCCTTGTTTTCATGCTCCCAGAAATAACCTGCGCGAAGTGCAAACTGGCCATTATACCAATACTCCACACCGGCTGCAAGATTGATTTCCTGCAACTCTTCCTTAAAGCCGCCGGGTGCATCCGAAAAGGATGAAAACAGTCCGCCAATCACCGATTTATCGGAATTGATTCCGTGATAAATCACTGCGCCCTGTTCGTAAATCGTAGTATCTACGGGAGGAGTGGGAACCAAAAGCTTATTGGCTTCCAGCGAAAAGCTGAATGTATTGTAATCATCAAGCTGGGTGGTATAAGCAGCGCCAAGTTTCATCATCATCGGGATAAAGTCTTTAGCCACACCTTCGGTATATGAAATTTTTGCACCGATATTCTGGAAGTTGATCCCGGCAGAAAAGATATTGTCCTTGCGGTTTGCTCTGAATTCATTGTAATAATAGAAAGCGACATCGGCTGCATAGGAATTTCCCGGGCGGGATTCCACACCGTTGATCAACTGCCCGCCGGTCAAATCCGAACGGATATAGCGGATTGCCACCGAGCCGGAGAATGTTTCTGAGAGCAGCCGGGAATATCCCAAATCTATGGCAAATTCGTTGGGGCTTTGCTGCCCTTCAAAAGTACCGTACTCGCTTGTAAAAACAATATCTCCCAATGAAAAATAGCGCAGCGAGCTGCTGATAGTCTGCACATCGTCAATTTTCTTATACCCGACCAGATAGGCAAGATTCATATCATCGACAAGTGCGCGCAGCCAGGGTGAATAGGAGAGACTGACCCCCATATCGCTGGTCATAAAGGCATATTTTGCCGGATTCCAGTGTTGTGAACTCAGGTCGGGAGTTGTTCCCACGCCGACATCCCCCATCCCGCCGGCTCTTGAGTCGGGAGTGATGGAGAGAAAAGGAACTGCTGTGGTAACGATATTGGCGCCGGTAACTGTGGCCTGTCCGTATGCAGTATTAAAGGATAAAAATACTATTCCTAAAATCAAAAATAAACGAAAAAATCTAATCATAATTTTCTGAAAAATAAAACGCTGCAAATATATAAATTGTATATAAGCAACGATAAATACAAAAACAGAGAACGAACGATTCATTTAAAAAGTACGGATGATTTAAAATTATTAATGAATAATGGTCATTTTTCCGGTTTTGGAAGTAATCAGCCCCTCTTCATTCCGGGCAATAATCCTGTACAGGTATATCCCGCCGCGCAAACGGATATCTGCTTCCGCCGGATTCCAGCGCACAGGATTGACCATTGTGCCGGCAGAACTCACGCGGGATTTAAAATGATGAATACGCCTCCCCTCAATATCCAGTATTTCAAAAATAACATCAAACGAAGCATCTGCCTGATTGTGTTCAAACGTAAAATAGGTGTGGTCAGTAACCGGGTTCGGATAATTGGATACCGATGAAATGATGAATTCGCCGGTAACCTCAAATTCTATTTCAGCTTCCGATGAGTTATTGGCCACATCCCAGGCTTTCAGCCTGAGTTTATGTTTTCCCGGCGAAAGATTTTTCAGCGGATAGCGGATCATTCCCTTTGTATAATCGCCAATATCGGCCTGAAAATAGTTATTGAGTACCATAACGGTGGAGTAATCGTCATCAAGTATCGCCGTAATGTCATGGCCGATTCCCGAACCGGCGGTATTTATTCCGTTTTCATCGGAAAGCCAGGCAAGCAAAACAGGATTTTTGCTGACTTTGTCCCCGGATTTAAAATCGCGGCTGTCTAAGAAAACTTCAATCTCCGGGCCCTGATCATCTGTAATCTGAGCACCGGCGCCGCCAATATAAAAGTTGCTGAAAACGCCGTGCGCATCGGTTTCTCCATCCTCTGCATAATACATGATTTTCCCTTCGCCAAGGCTGTAGGAAATATCTTTGGGAATGACAAAACTGAATGAAAACTCACCGTTGGTAACCTGGGTAGTCCCTTTATAAATGGTACTGTTCTGCACTTTAAAATTCATGGGAGTTTCACCCCCGTTCCCTTTGGTTGACATCATGATGGGTTTGTCATACACCACGGGGGACAAGGTGCCCGTAAAATTGCTGAGCCTGCTGCCCGACTCATCACCCACAAAACCCCTGATGGTTATTTTTTGCAAAGCGCCGATTGTATCTGCATCAGCGTTGGCATCGTGCCCGTTGATTTCTGTGGTATAGACCCGGTGCTGCGGGTAGGTCAGGCGCAGGGCGGGATTGGCAAGCAAACTGAAATTTCTTTTGTTGATGACGCCGCTGGTACTGATTTTCGCCAGGCGCATAATATCACCCATCCGGTAATGCTGCCCCTGCTCATCCTTTTGAAACACATAATTGTAAAAATTACGGCTGAGTTGATAATTATACGTGGAATAGACCAGCCGCGTAGTGGAAAACAGACCGATTCCCCCGCCGTTTGGATTGAAAAGAACATACTCTCCTGCCGACATATCATCGGCATCAAAGCGGCTGAATTCGCAAGTGGCTGTCATAAAAATCAGTAATTTCCGGGCATTGGTCCATGCATTGATATGATTGATTTCTAACACCCTCTCATCGGCCAGAAACCGGTCATTGGCATGTCCTATATAATTTAAAATCAATGCGCCATCGTTAACCTGTTCGTTGATGGCGTCCGTAACTTCCGGATACCTTTGCCCGCCCGGACCTGAAATCTGCTGGTAGGCGTCAAAATATATTTTGTTGGTGATAAATTCCCCGTGGCTTTCATTCACCTGATTTGCAAGCCGCTCGGAATCTGCCATGTGCAGGTTTCCGTCTTCATCATCCGCAATGAAGCAGACTACATTCCTCCAATTGCCAAGCGCCTGCTGCCCGTAATAATCCCGTACTTTTTTCACGGACAATTCTGCCTGAAAAACTGTGGATGCAGGAATCCTTCCGATTCCCAAATCAATGGCGCCGCTGTAAACGCTCTCCTCATCATCCAAAATCACAAAATAATCGTCAGAGACAAATGAGTCCACGCCGCTCAGGGAGTTTTCAGACTGAAACGTGGGGATAAAATTGGCGCTTCCGGGGAGAATCCCTTTATTGTCATAGCTGCCGTCGCCAAACAGCAAGACATATTTCAATCCTTCTTTCCTGTCATACAGCATTTTGATGAAATTGCGAATTCCTGTGGCATCCTTGTTTCCGCTACTGAACTCATTATAAACTTTATTTACAGAAACCACTTCCACTTCCATATTATCATAGGTGCGGTGAAAATCCGCCAAATCATTTGCCTGAGCTAAAAAGTTCGGATGGGCAACAATCAAAAATACAGGCGTGCTTATTCCATGCAGGTTTTGATTTTCCACAGCCTCCACAAACTCCGGTTCGGGAAGGTTTCCATTGGGATTGAAAGCAACATATTCACGTAACTGCTGAGCCGGTTGCTTCACTTTTGCCTGATTCCCGGAAATATTCAGCGGCGCTTCTTTCACCTGAAAAAAATCGGTTATGTTCCAGACTTTAACATCTGCAGCCGTTGTTTCAATGGAAAATTCCGCAATATTTCCATTTCCGACCGAAGAGATGTCCCGGAAAAACAAAGTCGCATCAGTCAGTTTGAGCTTCCGGCGGTAATTCAACTCGATGAAATCGAGCCAGGCTTCTGCAAGGGAGCCGCTTCCCGAATATTTCAAGGCCATATCCAGATTGCCCGATGAAGCCGGCAAAGTATAAATCAGCGTACCGTCATCCGCGTAGTTCCCAGCATTGGAAGAAGTATTCACTCCCAAAAAGTTAATGTTTGCAGGGTTTGCCTGCCCGGACGAAACAGTCATTGCTGATGGTGAAGAAGAGCGCCCGGCAGCATGGATTCTTGCAGATATTGACGTGGAAGCCTCTGGCTCAGTGATTGTAAAAGTGAAATTCCTTGTTGCTCCGTTTGAAAAACGTTCGCTGAACCACTGTTTTCCTGATTGAATCAGATTAAACCGTTCGGTTTTATAAAGGGCAAACTCGTCGAAATAGGAGACGGAATGTGTTGTCTGCGCTGTTTCCTCCTGAAGTTTTTCAATATTCAGGGAAGTTCCGGGTTTATCTGACAAAAAGAAATATCCGCGGGTGGCGTATGGATTAAGGCGATGCTGAAAACGACCGCTGCTCCCGTTAAAAGTCCACTCCGTTACTCCCGGCGCAAAGAAGAAAATGCAATCAATGCCGTTGCTTTTGCCATGCCACACCGGAATTTGCGGCACATCGTCATATTTGTTATTTCCGGCGACTTCAGATAAAATAGCGCCGCCGGCGCCAAAAACTTTAATCTGCGATGGATTTGAAAAACCCCATTCTGTAAGTTTGGAATAAGGGATTTTATATATTCCTTTTTCTTTCGTACTTATTTTGACCCAATTGCCATCTTTTAAGGCCGATTCAGACTTCCAGTCATAAGCGGTGGCAACAACCGCCGATTTTTGCCTGACGGGAATTTGTTTCAACCCAAACTTTTTCAAACGGTAGAGCCTGTCATTTTTCCGGATGACTGCCGGAATCCGTATTTCAATCAAACCGGTATTATCTGATTTATACCGGTTTGTTTCCAATTCGGCATCTTCAGGAAATTCAAGGGAGCAATCACTTAGTTTTTTGTGATCAAATTCCTCAAAAACACTGTTTTCAAGAGCAAACTGAAAATCAAAACTTTGATTTTCCAACAGAATAATTTTACAAAAAAACGGCAAATGTGGATTCTTTTCAAAATATTCTGCATCTGAAAAAGTATATCCAAGGGTATTTTCCGGATTTTCCGAAACCTGCCAGTCAATCGTATAAATTTCTTTCTGCACATCGGTTGAAGTAAACCCCGCAAGAATCGGCAATAGCAGAAAGAAGTATTTTCTCATGTGATTAAATTTAATCTTATTTTTTTAAAAACGACAAACGAAAATAAATATTGCTATTAGAAATGGCGTCGGATGATTGAGTTATTTTTGTAGGTTTGCAGGCAAAGATAAGTGGTTGCTTCCACTTTAAAGAAAATTATACTTATTTGGTACAATAAGAATTAAACAAATCAGTTATATTTGTGTCATTTAGAAAATAAAAATACTAAGTTTAATGAAACTGAGGACATTATTTTTAATACTATTGGCTGCATCCGTTTCAGGATGCGGTCTGTTTAAGCGCGGAGGCAAAGGCGGCACTTCCCGGACTACGGGTTGGGCATACAATTCTGAAGAGACAGGCAATATCCCCTATCTCTCGGGATATGACCAGCAAGCAGGGCCGGGCCTGGTATTCATCCAGGGTGGGACATTTGTCATGGGGCGCGTGGAGGAAGATGTAATGCAGAAGTGGGATAATTTCCCGCGAAGGGTAACTGTGGCATCTTTTTATATGGATGAAACGGAGGTTTCCAATCAGGATTACCGTGAATTCACCTACTGGCTTCAGAGGGTTTATCCCGGCGACATTCAAAAAATCAATTCCGTTTTGCCCGATACCACCTTGTGGCGGAGTGAGCTTGCCTACAACGAACCCTACATTCAGAACTATTTCAGGCATCCGGCCTACAGCGACTATCCTGTTGTCGGTGTCACCTGGGAGCAGGCAAATGCCTACTGCGCATGGCGCACCGACCGGGTGAACGAGCAAATTCTTGTCAAAAAAGGAGTATTGCGCCATGACAATACCCAATCCGGCGAAAACACATTTACGACCGATACCTATCTTGCAGGAATGTTTCAGGGCACGGAAGGGAACAGGCCCCAGCGAAATGCAGACGGAACAAACCGCAGGGTGAAATGGGAAGACGGACTGATGCTGCCAAGCTACAGGCTTCCGACAGAAGCAGAATGGGAATATGCAGCTTATGGGCTTATTGGCAACACGGACGGTGAACTGCTCACCGATCGCAGGCTTTATCCCTGGAATGGCGCTTATCTGCGCAAAGATTCCCGCAAGGGGAAAGGCCAGATGAGGGCAAACTTTGTCAGGGGGCGGGGCGACATGATGGGTATGGCCGGAGCACTGAACGACAATGCCGATATTTCAGCGCCCATATTTTCCTACGAACCCAACGACTATGGTCTATACTGCATGGCAGGAAACGTAAACGAATGGGTGGCAGACGTTTATCGTCCGCTGTCAATGCTTGATATTGAAGAGTTCCAGCCTTTCAGGGGGAATGTAATCACGGAATACCGGCGCGGCGCCGGAGGCGAACTTATGCGCGACCAGTATGGCGTACTGATTCAGGACACCATTGCCGATTACCGGAATTTCCGGGACGGAGATGTCAAATCACAGATTATTGAATCGGGCGACTGGAATCTTGAAGAGGAATCGGGCACAAGCAATATGTATATACAGGACGAGCGCCCCGGATTTTTCTCTTCGCTCATCACCGATGAAGTGAGGGTATATAAAGGCGGTTCATGGAAAGACAGAGCTTACTGGTTAGTGCCCGGAACAAGGAGGTATCTGGAACAGACAAAAGCGCAGAATGATCTGGGATTCCGTTGTGCAATGACCAGAGTGGGAAGCCCTGAAGGTTTTTAAACCGAATGGATAACAATATTAATCAAGAGGCTGGCAATTTATGCTCAGCCTTTTTTTATTCTTAAAATATGACTATTGAACAGTTATACAGCCTGTTTCTTGCTCACCCGAAAATTGAAACAGACAGCAGGAATATTTCTGAAGGTTCTCTTTTCTTCGCCCTGAAAGGTGAAAAATTTAACGGCAATCACTTTGCCGCCGGGGCGCTGAAAAAAGGCGCCGCCTTTGCCATCGTTGATGAAAAGGAATTCAAGGTTTCTGAAAAAACCATCTTAGTTGAAAATGTGCTCAAAACGCTGCAAGAACTGGCATCCTATCACCGGAAGCAACTGAATATTCCAATACTGGCAATCACCGGCACAAATGGAAAAACCACAACAAAAGAGCTTGTTTCTGCGGTTTTAAGCGCCCGTTTCAGGGTTTCATCCACCTGCGGAAATCTGAACAACCACATCGGGGTTCCGCTCACCCTGTTGCAAATGAACCGTGAGACCGAAATCGGAGTAATTGAGATGGGCGCCAACCATCCTTTTGAAATCAGAGAGTTGTGCGCCATTGCCGATCCCGATTTTGGCATCATCACAAATATCGGAAGAGCACATCTTCAGGGCTTTGGTTCATTTGAAACCATCAAAAAAACCAAGGCAGAGCTATTTGAACACCTGAAAAAGAAACAAGGTATTATTTTTTACAATGGCGACAATCCGGTTTTGGAAGAATTGGTTGCCGGTTACTCTAACCGGGTGAGCTATGGCGAGCAGAATGCAGGACTTACCGGATTTCCCGTATTGTTTCCACCGTTTATCCACGCAACCATAAAATTTTCCGATGAAGAATTAATCCTGAAAACTCAACTCACCGGTTCCTACAACTTTGAAAATATTATGGCGGCAGCCTGTGTCGGGAATTATTTCAAAATTGAACCGGCCCGGATTCAGTCAGCCATTGAAAATTATTTCCCGCAAAATCACCGGTCGCAACTGATTGAAAAAAACGGTCTGAAAATCATTATAGATGCCTACAATGCCAATCCGACAAATATGAAGGCATCCATAGAAAGTTTTGTCGCATCGTTTGAACCGCCCCGGCGCCTTATATTGGGGGATATGCTTGAGCTTGGCAGCCATGCTGCGGAAGAACACCATGCAATACTCCTGCAAATAAAAAAGCACCGCTTTGAAGAGGTGCTCCTTGTCGGTCCGGTTTTCAGGGAAGCGGCAAAACAACTTCCCTACCCTGCTTTTTCAAACGCCGGCGAGCTTTGTGAATTCTTAAAACAAAACCCGATTAAATCGGGCGCTGTTCTTATTAAAGGCTCACGCGGAATGCAGCTTGAAAAAGCGCTTGAAGCGCTTTAGGCGACCAGGGGTTTCTCAACTTTCAATACATCGGCAATCGCTTTCTCAAAAGTTGGCTTTGGCAGTGCACCCATTGCCATTTGTGGCTGTCCGTCAACCGGCACAAAAAGCAATGAGGGGATACTCTGAATTCCAAACATCCCGGCCAGCTCCCGCTCCTGTTCCGTATCTATTTTGTAAATGACAATCTTATCGCCATACTCTTTTTGCAGCTCTTCCAAAACCGGAGCCACCATTTTACACGGCCCGCACCAATCAGCATAGAAGTCTATCATGCAAGGTACTGAACCTTCATATTTCCACTCTTGATTCTCTTCAAAATTAAATACTTTCTCTTTAAATGTCTCAAAGGTCAAATGTTCCAGCATATCACTAATTTTTAAATAATTTATATATCTAAATTTGTCGATGTTTGGTTTGCAAAGATAATACCATATTCACACGAAGCCTGAATTGACCCCGTTTTATTTAATTAATTGTAATTTTGTCACGTTTTTGACCGATGTGTCAGGATTTTTAAATTTGAATTTTGATAAATGATAAAGCTGCCCGACAATATAATTTTCAATAAAATTTCAGAAACTGCTGCTGAGATGAAGCAGGAGACCTTTGTAATTGGCGGATATGTGCGTGATTTTCTGTTGAAAAGGCCATCAAAGGATATTGACATTGTCTCTCTTGGAAGTGGAATTAACCTGGCAAAAAATGTGTCGCTCAAATTAAAACCCGCGCCACATGTCAGCTATTTCAAGAATTTTGGCACTGCCCATCTGGAATATGATGATTATGTGGTTGAATTTGTAGGCGCACGGAAAGAGTCCTACCGGAGCGATTCGCGAAAACCAATTGTTGAAAACGGCACCCTCGAAGATGACCAGAACCGGCGTGATTTCACAATCAATGCCCTGGCCGTGAGCCTGAATGAGGAGAGCTACGGCACGCTGATTGACCCTTTCAACGGAATGGAAGACCTTGAAAATAAAATCCTCCGCACGCCGCTCAACCCCTCCGTGACTTTTTCCGACGACCCGCTCCGGATGATGCGGGCAATTCGTTTTTCAACCCAATTGAATTTTAGAATCGAAGAAAAAACCTTTCAGGCAATTGCAGAAAACAAAGAACGGATTCAGATTGTATCCGCCGAACGTATTTCGGATGAACTGAACAAAATAATGCTTGCCGACAAACCCTCAATCGGATTCAAGCTGCTGGAGATCACCGGGCTTTTGGAAATTATTTTTCCTGAACTGCAAAGACTCAAAGGGGTTGACATTGTCAACAACACCGGACACAAAGACAACTTTTACCACACGCTTGAAGTGCTTGACCGCATTGCCCCTTTCACCGACAACCTATGGTTGCGCTGGTCGGCATTGCTGCATGACATTGCCAAACCGGCAACAAAAAAATATATCGAGGGGCAGGGATGGACATTTCACGCCCACAATTTTGTGGGAATGAAAATGATTCCGAAAATTTTCAAAAGGCTGAAATTGCCGATGAACGAAAAAATGAAATATATTCAAAAAATGGTGATGCTCCACATGCGCCCGATTGTTCTCTCGGAAGATGAGGTAACCGATTCGGCTGTGCGCAGATTGCTGTTTGAAGCCGGCGACGATATTGATGACCTGATGACGCTCTGCGAAGCGGATATCACTTCAAAAAATCCGGAAAAAGTGAGGCGATACATGAAAAACTTCAAAATTGTCAGGCAGAAACTGAAAGAGATTGAAGAGAAAGATGCTGTCCGGAATTTTCAGCCGCCGGTTTCCGGCGAAGTCATTATGGAAACCTTTGGTATCCAACCGTGCCGGGAGGTGGGAATCATTAAAGACGCAATCAAAGAGGCTATTCTTGACGGAATTATTGGCAACAACTACGAAGAGGCATACGCCTTCATGCTGGAAAAAGCGGCTGAAATGAATATGTATCCCACACCTAAGGGTTGATGCGAAGTTTCAAAAGCACGGGCAAATGATCGCTGAAACCGCCCTGATATTTGAAACCGTAATACGTTCGATTCAGTCGCTGTCCGCCCCACCGCTCATCTTTTTCCAGCAAAAACGGAAGTTTTGCAATTTGTGCCCATTCGGGCCTGGTAAACAGGCCATTCTCCTGATGCAGCAAGGCTCCGGAAACAATAATCTGATCAAAAACCGACCACTGCGATTGGTATTTCAAAGTTCCAATCTCCTTGTTCATCCAGGCATAAGAGAGATTCCAGAGTTTCAGCATGTCGTTAAAATCTTCTACGTCAGCAAATTCTTCGGCTCCCAAATGGACGGAAACACTTTCGTCATCCGGTTGGTCATTGAAATCACCGACAATCACAATTTTCGGATTCACATAATTTTCCTGAAGTTTTTCGACCTGGCTTCGTAAAGTCTCAGCCGCCAGCTTTCTGAGGTCTTTGCTCTCAAGCAATCCTGAATATCTCGAAGGCCAGTGGTTGGCAAACAGATGAATGGTGTCGGAACCGACAACCACTCCGGAGACATAGAGTATCTCACGGGTTTTCAATATTTCCCCATCCGGGCCGGTCAAAGGGAAATAGTGATATTCCAACGGATAAAAAACCGCTTCGTCGTAAAGAAAAGCAACATCAATTCCCCGAAAATCGGGCGAGTCTTTGTGGATTGTTTTATACGACATCTTTTTGAGCGGCGTATTTTCCCGGAGCTTGTCAAGCGCATATTGATTTTCAACTTCACAAAGTGCAATAAGTCCGGGTGTTTCCCACCCTGATGCACTCAAAATCACTTTGGCAAGGTCATTCAGTTTTTTGTTGAAGCGTTTATTCGTCCATCTGCGGACGCCCTGCGGTGTGAATTCATCATCGCTGGTGAGCGGATCATCCTTTGTATCAAAAAGGTTCTCCACATTATAAAACATCAGATAAATGTCTTTAGATGTGTTTTGCGAAAATGCAAACGAGTGAAAAAGCGCTAAAAACAGGAGCAGTAAAAACCTACTTTTCATCTTTTTTTTCAATCCGCTCATAGGCGCCTAAATCCGGACCGAAATCAGAGAGGCGGTCTTTGTAAAGAATATCCATCGGAAATAACTTTGCAATTTCCGGATCCCCAATATCTTTGGCAGCCGACAGAGTATCCAGTGCATAGTTGTATTTATCGTAAGGGTCAACAAACAACGGATCATATTTTGCCCCTTTCCAGATGTTCCTGTAATTGTCTTTGATTGATGTATTGAAAGTGTCGGGAACCTGGATGATGCAATGGTCAAAAAAGTATTTGAAAGCGCTTTCTTCATTTTCACCCAATTCAAGCTCAATGGGGTTGTTCCCGTAGATAATGCTGTTTCCAAAGTAGGCTTTGTTCAAATCACCGGTATAGGTGACTTCCGAGCCATCAGGTTTTTTTATGATAAGTGCGTTGGACAGCACAAGCGAAGCAGTTTTCCGGATTTTGCTGGTATATCCGCCCCAGTAGTTTGCAATGGTGGTGTGAACAAATTCATATTCTCCGCCAACAAGCAGCGCAGCCGCATAAAAGCCACAGTTGGCGATTACATTGTTATAACCGGAAATTTTTGATTTCATGGCAAATAATCCGGCATAGGCCATGTTCTCAATTTTGGAATTGCTTAACTCAAGGGTAGCATAACCCTCATTCTCAATGGTCCCCACCTGCAGTCCGATATTTGCATTTTTAATGCTGGCAAAATTAAATACATTCCCGTGGCTGCCCGAAAAAAGGATGATCCCGTTCCACTGGTCCGGGATATTTTTATAAGAATCCTCAAGCCGGTCGGCAGTGAACAAAATCGGGTTTTGAAAATTCCCTTCCGCTTTTATCCTTCCCCGGACGTAAAGTCCGGCGCCCTTATGAAAATAGACCCGGGTTCCCGGTTCGATAGTCAGGGTTGAAAGGCTGTCAACATAGGCATAATCATAAACAAGATAAGGCTTTTCCGATGTCCAGGTTGTGGTTCCGATGGTTTCCCCTTTCACCAGCTTAAAATCCTGTCCATAAGCAATTAACTTGATATTCTGCCGGTTGGCATTAGTGGTAAACTCAATGGAATCCTGCACCACCATGGGGAGGTTTTGCCCAGTCGGGTCAATGGTAACCTCAACAAAAACGTAGATGCTGTCTCTGGCAGGCACTTCCACTTCATAGGCTTCATTTGCCGGCACACCGTCGATATTCAGCCTGAAGTTGGAAAATTCACCTCCTGCAACCCGGATTCGTGAAATCAGAATATTCTCGTTGTAGGGGTTGTGAATTTTAAAATGCTGCGTGGTGGAGCCAATTGTGGTAAAAATGGTATCGAACATTACAGTATCGGCAGAAAATCTCAACTGTGCATCAGGAGAGCTCATATAGCCTTCATCTTCGCATGAAAACAGCGAAACAAGCACCAGTGCCACAGTTACTATTTGAAGCAGATACTTAGTCAATTCCTTTAAG
>CAZVAD010000007.1:0-41021 GCA_964624645.1 uncultured Mariniphaga sp. | reverse complement strand
CAGAATGGGTACTGTTGATGCAAAGATAGATAATTAAATTTGATTGTGAATTTTTTCCGCCCTTATTTTTTCTTCGTCTGTTTGTTTTTGGTACAACTGTTTAAATGAGGTGTCGCATAACTGTGGCGCTGGGCAACACAGTTGAATTTTCAATAAACCAGCTATAAGTTACCGAATGCCTTTTTCATTGCCTCTTTTTCCATCTCCTGGTTACTTCCCATGTATCGGCGCAAAGTCTTATCCTGACTGATCCCTGCATTTTTTTTGGTTAGGGTTATATCTTTCGTTTTATTATAAAAATTGGTGATGAAAGTTTTTCTTGCGGTGTGTGATCCCACCAGTTCATATTTGGGCGCTATCTTCTCCGTGGTGATCCCGCCCGTGAAATCCTTATAAATGGTAGGGGTGTTAATTTCTGCAATCCGGCATATCTCTTTGATGTAGTCATTGAAACGCTGGTTGCTGATCTTAGGTAAAGCTCTGTATTTGTCTTTGTAGCGTTCGATGATTTTCAGTGCCGGCTCAGCCAATGGAATCTCAATGGTTGCTTTTGTTTTTTGCCGGTATTTGGTTAGTATGCCGTTATTTATGTGTTGGTGTGTTAGGGTGTTCAGGTCTGAAAAAGCTAATCCGGTCATGCAGCCAAAACAAAATTTATCCCGTACTTGGTTCAGCCGTTGGCTTCCAAAATCTTTATGATAGAGCTTTGAAAGTTCATCCATCGTCAGAAAAATAATGGTAGGTTCCTTTTCGGTGGCTGAGAACTTTTTGTAAGCCGTCTGCTGGTGATAATCCTTTTTGAAGCTCCAGTTCATAAAAAATTTGAGTTTTTTAATGGCGGTTGCAAAAGTGTTCCAACCTAAACCCTTTTCTTTCAGGATATAATTTTGATAGAGGTCAAAAAATACGGGGTTAATCGTGTCATAGTCGATCTTATATTTTTTCTCCTGCTCAAACTCCTGGAGTTTGCTATAATATAAGGTATAGTTCTGTAAGGTTTTTTTTGCAATGGTTTTAATGGACAGATATTCTCTATAGGCCTCCCAGAAGGGTTTCCCATTGTCTGTTTCCAATTCTTCACCAGACAGAAACTTTCTGCCCATTTCCGGCGTAATCTTTATGTTTTCGCTTTTGCATTTAAAAACATAGGCATCAAAATCTCTTTGAAGCTTGTCTAATAGTTTATTAATTTCTTTGTGGTTGTTATTTTTCCCTGGCCGTGCCGGTCTCACCCTTTGCTGATTTTTATTCCAATCGCTTTCAAGGATTCGCCCCATTGATTTAGTATATTTCTTTTTGTCAATAGTAATGTTTGCTTTTATAGGTACAAGGTTTTTTTTGTTCTTTCGGTTGGTGTCAAGAAAAAATATTACCTTCGGATGAACATTTCGTGTCATAACCAATCGTTTTTTACAAATATAGTGAAAGAGCTTTTCGGAGAGCCGCAAACGTTTCAATTTAAACAAATTTAACTCTGTTCAGCTTTTGTTTTCTTCATTATTCTCCTGAATTATAACAATATAGCACACATTAGAAAACCCTGTTAAACTGCCTGTATTGTCCTACCTGGGGAGCTTTTTTATAAAATAACCCGCTGATTACCAGCGGGTTATTTTTATTTAAAAAGTGAATGAAAGAGTGAATAGAGAATTGAAACTCGTTTTATTCCCCAAAAAAAGCCACCCTTTGTCAAAAATGACGCCGGATAGTTATCAGGAATTAGATTTCCAGTTTCCCATTTTCAAAATCGCTGAAATGCCCGGATAAGCGGGCAAGCCACTGGCTGAGCTGTTTTATGCTCTGTTCTGTCTCAGGGGTAATTTCCTTTTTTTGAAGTTTTAGCAACAGATACCCATAAATTCCGTCAAGTGCAATCTGAACATCGTTGCCGGCGCCGGTATTTTTATGTTTCAGCTCATTCAGGATTACTGCCACCGGCTGAAAGGCTGAAATGTACAGCGGTTCCTGTTGGGTTTGCAATAAGCGAAGATGAAGTTCATGCAGGTGGTTCATCAGGTTAGTCAGAAACTGCATGTGCCCATGCGTCTGCAAACCTTCTTTTTGCATCATAACCACCAGGTTTTTATACCACCCAGAGATTTCCTTTGTGGTGGCCTCGCTTGTCAGGTATTGGCTAACCAGGTTTTTGTCAATAAGTTCCATGTCGAAATGGAAAGCCCGGATTAAATCTTCAATTTGGTAGAGGTATAAAATATATTCCGCCAGATTTTCTTTTCTTTTTTGTTTTGCTACCAGCATTTTCAGGCAATTATGGGGTTGTTTTAAAAATCAAAAAAATCATCCAGTTTGCGGCGTTCTTTTTTGGTTGGCCTTCCGGTTCCTTTTTCGCGTGAAAGCCAGTTCATCTGGCTTTGCATTTCCAGAATTTCCAGCTCTTCCGGTGGGGTGACATCTTCAATGAATCCGGCTGTCAGTTTTGCCGACATTCGCTTTTCTGCCAGTGCCAGCACCTTATAGCTGCGGTCTATGGGCTGCCTTCGTATTTTAATGATTTCTCCCGGGCGTATTTCACGGGAAGGTTTCACAGAGAGGTTGCCGATTTCCACGCGTCTTTTTTTACATGCTTCCGTAGCCTGGCTTCGTGTCTTAAACAGTCTCACAGCCCACAACCACTTGTCTATCCGTACACTTTCAGCCACCTTACTTCTTTTTATTGAAAAAGTTCATTGTGCGCTCCACGCCAATGGTGCCAAAGCTTTGGATAATATCAATGCAGGTATCGATTTTTTCGGGAATCTGATCCTGTTCTTCCCGGCTCCATTCACTGAGCACAAAATTCACCTGAAAACCTGAGTGAAAATCATTGCCGATACCGAAGCGAAGTCTGGCATAATCATTTCTGCACAGCACTTCCGAAATATTTCGCAATCCGTTGTGCCCGCCGGGGCTTCCCTTGGCTTTGATGCGCAGTGTACCGAAAGGCAGAGCCAGATCATCCACCAGCACCAGCAGATTTTCTATCGGAACGTTTTCCTTTCTGAGCCAGTAATTTACAGCCCTGCCGCTGAGGTTGACATAAGTTGTCGGCTTCAGAAGCAGGAAAGTGCGTCCCTTGAATTTATATTCTGCTATAAATCCGTAACGCCTGTCCTTAAAATCAATATTGGACGCTATGGCCATAGCGTCCAATATCTGAAATCCAATGTTGTGACGTGTATTCTTATATTCCGGACCGATATTACCAAGTCCTGCTATCAAATACTTCACAGAAAATTATTTTATTGTTCTGATGTTTCAGCAGCTTCGGGGGTTTCTCCTTCTTCACCTTCTGCTCCTTCTGCTGTCTCTTCAGCTTCATCATCTTCAGGAAGCGCCATGGCAGACATTGCCTGTCTTGTAGAAATTACACTGACAATCATACTTGATTTGTTGTCGAGGAATTTCAGATTTTCAAACTTGAGGTCTTCTATTTTGATGCTGTCGCCAATGGCAAGTTTTGTAATGTCAATTTCGATAGCGTCCGGAATATTTACTGCAAGAGCTTTCACGCGCAGTTTGCGTATATTGGTTCTTAGTCTGCCCCCTGCTCTTGTGCCCTTGGCCATTCCAACCAAACTGATGGGAACATCAATTTTCAGTGGCTTGTCTTCATCAACTTTAAGAAAATCAACGTGCAGGGCTTCTTCTTTTACCGGATGCCACTGAATATCCTTAATCATGGCTTTGTAGGTTTCATTTCCCACTTCAAGGTCAATGAGGTAAACGTTAGGCGTATAAACAAGTGGCCTTAATTCGCTGAAAGGAACAGCCAAGTGAATCACTTTGTCGTTTCCATACAACACGGCGGGAATCAACTCCTGCCCGCGCAGTCTTTTTGCATCTTTTTTTCCCAGGCCTTCTCTTTGGCGGCCTTTAACTGTTAATGATTTCATTGTAATAATTTTACGTTAATAATTATGGTACTCAGCTTTTCCTGTCTTTCAACAGGACAAACAGCATGCATAATTAAAAGTGAATAACACCGGAACCGGTTATAAAACAGAGATAACGGCTGATATTCACCCTGAATGCCACTGCATTTTTTATAAAGCGCTGCAAAGATAGGAATTAGCGGTAAAATAGTGAACTGATGGATTGATTTTTATAAACCCTTTTGATGGCTTCTCCCAATGTTCCGGCAACAGTGAGGTATTTTATTTTATCGCTTCCGGGTTTTGACTCGAGGGAATCCGTAAAATAAACTTCTTCCAGCGCTGAGTTTTTAATCCGTTCAATGGCAGGGCCTGACAAAACGCCGTGTGCTGCAAAAGCGCGCACACTGCTGGCGCCTTCCTTTTTAATCAGATTTGCCGCTTTGGTTATTGTTCCGGCAGTATCAATCAAATCATCAATGATTATCACATCCCGCCCTTTAACATCTCCGATTAACGTCATATTATTCACTTCATTGGCTTTAGCCCTTGTTTTATGGCAGATTACCATGTCGGTCTGGAGCATTCGCGCATAGGTGTTTGCGCGTTTTGTTCCACCCACATCGGGCGAGGCGATGGTGATGTTTTCAAGCCCCATCTTGCTGATGAACGGAATGAAAAGCGCTGAGGCAAAGAGATGGTCCACCGGAACATCAAAAAATCCCTGAATCTGGTCGGCATGTAAATCCATGGTAATCACGCGGTCGATACCGGAGGCAGAGAGCAGGTCGGCCATGAGTTTTGCCCCGATGGATACGCGCGGTTTATCTTTCCGGTCTTGCCGCGCATAGCCGAAATAGGGAATCACGGCAACAACCTGCGCAGCGCTGGCACGTTTTGCAGCATCAACCATCAGCAGCAATTCCAGCAGGTTTTCGGCGGGCGGCGGCGTGGACTGAATAATATAAACATGTGAACCGCGAATGGTTTCATCGAAGCAAGGCTCAAACTCTCCATCGGAAAAAACCGGGCATGAGGATAATCCCAGATCTACGTCAAGACTGTCGCATATTTTTTCAGTGAGGTGCCGGGTGGCTCTTCCGGTGAAAATTTTAAACGGATGATTTTTATTTTTCATTGAATTATTATTGTTTTTATTGCTCAATCAGTGTAAAGGTAATGTATTCCCATCTTCTTAGCTAAAAATTCGGTCATGAAATTTTAAACTTTAAGGTTTCCCCACAGAATCATTAATGTTTTTTATATATCTGAGAATTTCGGAACGACCGGCATTTGTTACGGCAGATGAGAAAAAAAATGAGGGCATTTCCGCCCATTTTTCCAACATTTTTTCTTTGTAATCTTCCACATTTCTTTCCAGTTCTTCAGGCTTCAGCTTGTCAGTTTTTGTGAAGATAATTGCAAAAGGAATCTGATTTATACCTAACCATTCCATAAAATCCACATCAATCTGCTGTGGCTGATGCCTGGAATCAATCAACACAAAGAGGCTGTAAAGATTTTCACGCTTTAAAATATATTCACGAAATGACTTTTCCCATTCCTTTCGATCCTGCTTGCTTGTTTTTGCATAACCGTATCCCGGCAAATCCACCAGATACCATGTTTCATCGATGAGAAAATGATTGATCAACCGGGTTTTCCCGGGTTTCCCCGAGGTCTTTGCCAGCGATCTCCGGTCGGTGAGCATGTTGACCAGTGAAGATTTTCCAACATTGGAGCGCCCGATGAAAGCATATTCCGGCAAAACAGGAGCGGGGCATTTCTCCACGTCAGTATTGCTGATTATAAACCGGGCGTTTTTGATTTCCATAAAACTTGATTGTTGAAACGAATTCAGAAATTACTTAATATAGACTTCAAGCAGGGTAACTTCTTCCGTCAGCGGCTTTAGCCTGAATGTTTCAAGGCTGGCAGGAATCAGCACGGTTTCCCCTTTGAAAACATCCTCTCCCCCATCCTGAAAAATAATTGAAAAATCGCCGTCAATGGCCATATACACGATGAAGGAGTCCATCCGGTGGTAATCTTTTTCAATTTCTTTTGAGAAACTGAGCAGATTGGTGGTGAAATATTCGCAACTGACCAATTCGGAGGATTTGTTTTTTTCGGCGGAATATCTGGTTTTGTAATCTTCCAGATAGGTAAAGTCAATGACATCCGCCGCCAGGTCGTTGTGCAATTCACGAAAATTGCCCTCAGCGTCCTTCCGGTTGTAGTCGAAAATCCGGTAGGTCACATCAGAGGTTTCCTGAATTTCAGCCAATAGAATCCCTTTCCCGATAGCATGAACCCTCCCTGCCGGAATAAAAAAGACATCTCCCGGAAATACCTCATCGTATTGCAGAATCTCGTTCAGCCTTCCATTTTCAAAATATTCTTCATATTGTTTGCGGGTAAGTTGCCGGTTGAATCCCGAATTGATGCGGGCGCCTTTTTCGGCATGGATAACATACCACATTTCGGTTTTGCCGTAGGCATTATGCCTCTCTTTCGCTGTTTTGTCGTCCGGATGCACCTGAATGGAGAGGTCGTCATTTGTGTCGATGAATTTGAACAGCAGCGGAAATTCAATGCCGAATTTCTGATATACCTTTTCGCCCACCAAATCGCCCATATAGACTTCCACCAGTTCAGTCAGGTTGTTGCCTGCCAGAAATCCGTTGCTGACCTCAGAGATATTTCCCTCCACTGAGGAAAGTTCCCAGCTTTCCCCGCAATTGGGCAGCGGACTGAAATCCTTGTTGAGCATGGCGCTGATTCGGTTTCCACCCCATATTTTTTCCATGAAAAAGGGATTAAATTTTAACGGATATAAACCTGACATAGCAAATGAACTGTTTGAGATTAAAAAAAATATTTGAAGGGCTTCAGCATCGTACTGAATTTTTGTATTTTCGTTCGGTCTGCGAAATTAATGATTAAAACACAGGGAACAGGGTTGAAAAATAAAAAGAGGTAATATTAACGATAATCTTAAAAGATGCTTTATAATTTGAACATTGAAAACATTGTTTTTCTGGATATTGAAACCGTTCCGCTAACTCCTGAGTACAACGATCTGAATGAAAAGTGGAAACAGTTGTGGGAATACAAGATGAAATACCAGGCAACAGAGGAGGAACCTGCCGAGGTGCTGTATAACCGCGCCGGGATTTATGCCGAATTCGGAAGAATTGTGTGTATTTCTGCCGGCTATGTTTTTCAGCGGAAAGGTGAATTCTTTTTCAGGGTAAAGTCATTTTATGATGAAGATGAAAAAAAGCTGATTCAGCATTTTTTTAATGCGCTGGAGGCTTTTTCCCGAAGCGGAAAACAAAAACTCTGCGCACACAACGGGCAGGAGTTCGATTTTCCGTATATAGCCCGCCGCGCTTTGGTGAACAGACTGGTTCTGCCCAACATCCTAAATGTTGCCGGGGCTAAACCCTGGGAGGTGCGGGAGCAGTTGATTGATACGCTTCAGCTGTGGAAATTCGGTGATTACAAGCACTATACCTCCTTGTCGCTGCTTTGTGAGCTTTTTGATATTCCCACGCCCAAGGATGATATTGACGGCAGTCAGGTGGCAGGAATATACTGGGAAGAAAAAGATATTGACCGGATTGTGCGCTACTGCGAAAAGGATACGCTTGCCGTAGCGAATCTCATGCTCAGATACAAAGGCGACAAGATAATTTCCATGGAAAACATGGAAGTGGCTTAACCGGCGGAAATCAAAATTTCATCATCCGGTCCATTTCGCGCTGGGTGTCTTTTTGTTTCAAGGTTTCGCGCTTGTCATAAAGCTTTTTTCCGCGTGCCAGTGCAATTTCCAGTTTTGCCAGCCCCCTGTCGTTGATGAAAAGCCGGGTCGGAATAATGGTAAATCCCGATTCCTTCAGTTTGCGTTCGAGTTTCAGCAACTCCCTTTTTGTCAGCAGCAGTTTGCGGTCGCGCTTGGGAACATGGTTGTTTATGGTTCCCAGCTCATATTCCGAAATATGAATGTTTTTGGCAAACAGCTCTCCTTGGTAAAACAGACAGTAAGCCTCATTGATGCTCACTTTCCCACTGCGGATGGATTTTATTTCTGTTCCGGTAAGCTGCATTCCGGCAACAAATTTTTCAATCAGCTCATATTCAAACGATGCCTTTTTGTTTTTGATGTTGATATTTGCTTTCGGATGGGCCACTGCGGTTAAAATTTTAATTGAAAAATGTTTTTGCTACTCACTCGGCTTTGAATCTAAATAAAAGCATTCAGTAATCCTGATAGCGTGATATTCAGGAGGCTAAAGATAAATAAATTGGCTAAGATAGCTACAAGAATATACCCCGATTTTTTTCTCTCGGGTAATTCGAGTGAAACTTCAACCCCGTTCCAGAAAATATAGAACGCATAAAGCTTCAGAATCATAAGCATGTAAAGAAATGGAAACAAGCCGGTTATTGCCGAAATCAGAAGAACCGGCGTCAGGGAGAAGATGACCAGTTTTTGCGCCATCAACCTGTTTTTTGTTCCGCCAAATGTTTTCATCAGTGTTTTGGTGAAAAAAACGGATACCGGATAAAACAGGATAAACAGAATCAGCTCGCGTCCGGCTTTCATTAGCGGATAAGTCAGGTAAAACCGGGAACCGCGGTAAATTTCGCCGGCAAACACCATGAGAGAAGTGAATATCAACAGAGGCAGAAAATATTCCGTGAACAGATTGTGCTGTTCTGTATCTTTCTGTTTTTTCCAAAAACTGACCGGTTCAAAAATTACTTCTTTTAAATTCGTTAAAAGTTTTTTTAAATAAATCTTCATTTTAACTCCTCACTTTGGATGCAAAAATAGCCTTTATTCACCGGACAAGAATAAATCGGGATGAATTGCAGGGATTATTTCAGATTGGCAGGTTGCTCCCTGCGCTCTTTCAGCAGTTTTTCAAAGGCAAACATTTCGTCGCGCAGCCGGGCAGCTTCAATAAAATCCAGCTCTTTGGCAGCGGTTTTCATCTGCTTTTTCAAGTTTTCGATGGTTTTTTCCAGTCCGCCGATACTCATGTATTTCACCACCGGGTCTGCTGCAACATCAGGTATTGGCGGTGAGTCGTATGGTGATGATTTCCTGCCCTCCCGGTATTCATATCCGATAATCTCCCGTGTCGGTTTTATGATTGGTTGTGGTGTGATATTATTTTCCTCATTGTATTTCAGTTGTTTTTCGCGCCGGTAGTTTGTGGAATCAATGGTGCGCTGCATGGAGCCGGTGATTTTATCGGCGTACATAATCACCGTTCCGTTCAGATTCCGGGCTGCGCGGCCTGCAGTTTGGGTCAGTGAGCGCTCGGAGCGCAAAAAACCTTCCTTGTCGGCATCCAGAATGGCTACCAGTGAAACTTCGGGCAAATCAAGCCCTTCGCGCAACAGGTTGATTCCGACAAGCACGTCAAACTTCCCGAGACGCAACTGCTCCATGATTTCCACACGCTCCAGGGTGTCCACATCGGAATGGATATAACGGGTTTTCACGCCCATGTTGAGCAGATAGCCCGACAACTCTTCGGCCATGCGCTTGGTGAGGGTGGTAACCAACACCCGCTCATTTTTTTCGGTGCGCAGGTGAATCTCGTGCATGAGGTCGTCAATCTGATTGGCGCTGGGGCGAACGTCAATGATGGGGTCTGGCAGCCCGGTGGGGCGAATGATCTGTTCAACCACCACCCCCTCGCATCTTGCCAGCTCATAGTCAGCCGGCGTGGCGCTGACGTAAACGACCTGCCTTACCATGCTTTCAAACTCTTCAAATTTCAGCGGCCGGTTATCAATAGCTGCCGGAAGACGGAATCCAAATTCCACAAGGGTAACCTTCCGCGAATGGTCGCCGCCATACATCGCCCGGATTTGGGGAATGGTTACATGGCTTTCGTCAATGATGGCCAGAAAATCATCCGGGAAATAGTCAAGCAGGCAAAAAGGGCGGGTTCCCGGGTTTCGTCCGTCAAAATAGCGTGAGTAATTTTCAATTCCCGGGCAATACCCCAGTTCACGCATCATTTCAATGTCATATTCCACACGTTGCTCAAGCCGTCTGGCTTCCTGGTTTTTCCCGATCTCCTTGAAATAATCAATCTGTGCCACCAGATCATCCTGAATATGGCGGATGGCCGATTTCATCCTTGCCGGCGTGGTAACAAAAATATTTGCCGGATAGATGACCACATGATCCATTTGCCGGTACGTCTGCCCAGTGAGCGGATCGAATCCTGAAATTTCCTCAATCTCATCGCCCCAGAAAACAATGCGGACAGCCGTGTCTGCATAGGCCGGAAAAATATCTACCGTGTCGCCTTTCACCCTGAAATTCCCCCTTTGAAAATCCACTTCACTGCGTGAATAAAGCGCATCCACCAATTGCCGGAGCACAACGTTCCGTGCAATCTTGTCGCCGACTTTCACTTCGGTAACATTCGCATGAAAATCATCGGGATTGCCTATTCCGTACAGGCAGGAAACGGACGAAACCACAATGACATCGCGCCGTCCGGAAAGGAGCGATGAAGTGGTGCTGAGGCGTAGTTTTTCAATATCCTGATTGATGGAGAGGTCTTTTTCGATATAGGTGTCGGTGGTCGGGATATAGGCTTCCGGCTGGTAATAGTCGTAGTAGGAGACAAAATATTCCACTGCATTTTCAGGAAAAAACTGCTTCATTTCGCCGTATAATTGTGCAGCAAGGGTCTTATTGTGGCTCAGGATTAAAGTAGGGCGTTGCACCTTTTCAATCACGTTGGCCATGGTGAAAGTCTTGCCCGAGCCGGTAACTCCAAGCAGGGTTTGAAAAGGCTCACCGTTTTCAATGCCTTCCGCCAACTGGCGAATGGCTTCCGGCTGGTCGCCGGTAGGCCGGTAATCCGATACTACTTTAAATTGCATGGTGCAAAATTAGCGAACAGTTTCAAAAAAAAGAAATGGAAAAACTTCTTTGGAAATTATCTGTTGATAATGAGTAGTTTGAAAATAAATGATTCATTTGTCCGTTATATTTCCTAAAATTGTACTTTTGTGTAAAATCATTTATTAAATCTTTTTTATCCATGAGAAACAGAGGATTCTTATTCATTGCCGGAACTTTTTTAGGTATTATTTTCCTTGCTGTCACTTCCGGAAACCTCCATGCCGCGCGGCAAACGGAAGAGCTTCCAAACAAAGGGCTTTTTGTCGGCGCTCAGGCTTCCACCAATGGGCTGGGGTTCAATATCAGCTATATGGCGGGCAAGCGCTTAACGGTGAAAACAGGTATTGAGTCTCTCAGAATCAATTATCCCTTTCAGATGGATGAGAACGATATTTCCTACAATACGGAGCTGAATTTCAAAACAGGTGGCGTTTTTTTACTGGCTGATTTTTACTACGCCAAATCCCTTTATTTTACCGCCGGCGCCATTGTCAATAAGTTTCTTCCCACCTGGGAAGGAGTTGCTGTCAGTGATCTGCAATACGGAGACATTTCCATTCCCGCCGAAAAGGTGGGTACTTTCAATTTTGAGGTTTCACCGGACAGGAAACTCTCTCCATACGGAGGCATCGGATTCCGTAAATTTCTCGGAAAAAGAGAACTGGTGAGCTACAATTTTGAAACCGGACTGTACTATATCGGTCCGCCAAAAATGAACATTAAAGCCACAGGTTTGCTGGCTCCTACTGCCGATCCGGTTCACGGACAGATTCAGCGTCTTGAAAATCAGTTTTCGGTTTATAAATATTATCCGGTAGTCAAATTTGCCATTGCCATGCGACTTTTTTAATTTTAACAACATTTTTTGACAACAATGAATAACCCGCTTAAATACAATACAATGAAACGGTTAGTTTTTATTTTTCTGATTGCACTTTTCTCAGGTTGTGCAAACTATCTTGACAATCCGCTGAAAGACAAGGAAACAGGTGAGGATATAAATCTCCTGCTCATCGATTTTAATTTCTTTAAAACACGTATTTCCGTGAAATTGCTTGACGCAAAGGATGGTTCACTCATTGACAAAGAAGCAGTCATTCGTTTTGCCGGCGACAACGGAAATGATATTGTAACCTTTAGCGGGGAAAAACGACCGGAGTTCACGGCAACCAACGGCCAACTTGAAGTTACCGTTGACCCGAACACTGACATTTCCGAAAGTACGCCTTTCCGCTTTGCCGTTACGGCAGATGTCGAAGGATACAATAGTTTAAGCAAAGGATATATTTTTCAGAGTGAAGGTAAAAAAACGATTGAGTTGAGACTTTCCAATACCGAAGATGAAGATGAGTCGGAATATGGTGATGGTCCGGGTTTTGGCGAAGGCGACACATCCATTGTCATTGTCGGGAAAAAAGCCGGATTGCTGAAATCGGCTCAGGACGATGGAGTTTCCTATACCATTGAATATGAGATTTCCACTTCAAGTTTTCTGAAATTTAAGGATGAATCGGGGAATTTGCTGTTTTCATCTTCAGATGAAATGATGGAGGCTTACCAGGCAGACCCTTCAAATTTTCTAAAACTGAAAGTGAGCAAGTTCAGAAATTATGAACCGGGAACCGATGTGGTGGAAATTGACGGGCAACCGAAAAATGTTTTGTTTCACAAACTGGAGACCGCCCGGTTGATCGAGTTGAAAGTGGCGGGTAAAATCGTGGGGGATCTGAACGGAGGAGTCATCCAGTCGCGGTGTGCCTACACCGGGTTACCTGCTCCGGATTTGTTCGGGTTTGCTCAATTCTCAACAGACCGATGGAAAATTACCGGAACCGAAACAGTTTACAACCAGTTGAATTTCAGCTATACCATAGTCAAAGCATCAACTGAGGAGCTTTGTGCAAGCGGCAGCAAAATCACCTTCAGTTCCAGCGTGATCTCCAGCTTTTCTTTCGATGCCGATGTGTATGACGAAAACGATAATCTGCTCACTTACATTCATTTTAAAGGTAGCTTCCCGGAGACTTTCACGGTGGAGAATACGCCAAACCAGGCGGTTAAAATAGTTTTCCGCAACAACAATCCTTCGTTTCAGCCCATTGCACCCGTTGAGATTTCAAATTTTTGCACCGGTAGCTACACCATTAATGTTTTACCTGCAAGCGGCTACAAAGAATATCAGATTGTTTTGCGCGCCTTTTGCCCGGCTAACCCCACCATTGCCATTGCACCGACCTACAGCGGTGAGTTTAAAATTCAAAGCAGTGATAACCCGTGGCAGGGTGTGGACATGAAGGGCGGTGTCGTGGATTTACTGGGGCTTCCCGGACAGGAATACCAATACCGGCTGCTGTGGGAAAACAACTGGGAGTATTCCACGCTGGTTACAGAATTTGACGATAAAGGGAATTACCTGCATCCGAGCGGCTCAAAAATCAGATCGGAGCAAATGAGCGACGGGCGTATCCGTATTTTTATGGAACATCATTTCAGCCAGAATATTTGCGATGATTTAGGCTGGTAGAATAATTTTCTGTAAAATCAGATTTTTTCTCCGATTCTCACCTGATAAAAATCGGTGACCAGAGTATGCATCATGCCTGCGGCTTCTGCTGCACGGATACCGGGTTCGCCGTCTTCGAAAACCTGGCAAACCTCAGGCTGCACACCGAGCAGTTCAGCGCATTTCAGGAAAGTTTCCGGATGGGGTTTGGAATGGGTTACATCATCACAGGAAACAAGCACTTCAAAATAGTCTGCCAGTCCGATAATTTCAAGGGTTTTCCATGACAGGCGCTTGCTGCCGCCGGTTCCCACTGCCATAGGCAGTTTCCCGTGATACTCCTTCACCAGACTGACAACCGGCGCCACCGGTTTCATTTTGTGCATTGTTTTTTCATATTCAATCTCTTTCAGGCGGGCAGTTTCCTCAGGATTCATTGAAGTGCCAAACAGTTCATTCAGCCTGCGGATGGTATCTTCCGCCGGAATTCCTGCAAGCGTGCCAAACAATTCAGGAGTAAAATCAATGCCATATCCCTTCACAGTATTTTTATATGCCCAGAAGTGCACCGGCATCGTGTCGGCAAGGGTGCCGTCCAAATCAAAAATCAACGCTTTGGCGTTGGGATTTATTTCAATTTTTTTATTCATCATAATGGGTAAAGGAAGTTCAAAAATAAAAATTATTGCCCGGATACACCGGACATCTTCATGGATTAAGGAATTTTTGCCAACTTTGTTGTAAATGTTTTTACAATGATTCAGGATACCATATTATATACTGTTCCGCAGTGGTTTGTTTTTGCAGCAATCATTGCCTCGGTCTATGGCTGGGTGGAGAAAAAAAAGGTGTTTCGTTTGCTGGGAGCAGTTCTCTTTTTCTTTTTGGGAATATTTTCACTTTATGCATTACTCACCGGGAGCTTTGCTGCGCGCGAATACCTGACACCTGCCGAAATCATCAGTCAGGAGATGGAGGAGGAAATTATGGAAGAGTTGCCGTTTTCTGCTCAGCTCTTTCCGGCTTATATCGCTTTTTTGGTCTCGGGATTGCTTGCCATTCCTGCTTTTATTTTGCAATGGAAAGAATGGAAAGGGAGAAATCTGCTTATTATTCTCACCGGATTGGCAGGTGTTGCCGGCTTTTTCATAATCACGGATGCGTTAAAGAGTTTGTAAGTACCATCCGCGGGAAGTTAAAAGAGTTCTGCAGAAAGCAGGTTCAGTTAGAATTTTATTAAAAAATGGTTCTATTTGTTTGCAATTCTGAAAATATGCTGTGTTGTTTTTTATCTTCACCCCGAAATTATTTGGAATAAATTGAACAAAACATCAAAAATTGCAACAATGAACCCACAGGCAGAGGAACTTAATCAGATCATCCGCAGCAAAAGTCCGGCTTTATATGAGATGCTTTCAGAGCGGGGAAAAAACATTTTTTTCCCGAAAAAAGGAATTTTAGGGCAAACAGCGGAAGCCAAAGGCACCCGCATCAATGCGACAATCGGCGCTGCCATTGAAGATGATGGCTCACCCATGCGCCTGGAAACGATTGCTTCAAAAATCAATCTCGATCCGTCGCTTGTTTTTCCTTATGCGCCCAGTTTTGGCAGGCCGGATTTGCGCGCCCGGTGGAAAAGCATGATCTATGAAAAAAGTCCGTCGCTGGGGAAGACGGAAATCAGCCTTCCTGTGGTGACCAATGCTCTGACGCACGGAATCAGCATGGCCGGGTATCTGTTTGCCGATGCCGGGGATGATGTGATTGTTCCCGATCTTTTCTGGGGAAACTACAACCTGACCCTTGCCAACGGGTACGGCGCCAACATGGTGAAATTTAATCTTTTTAAGAACGGCCGGTTTGATCTGGATGCTTTTGAAGCCAAACTGAATGAGGGTGCGCCCGGCAAAAGAATTCTCATTTTGAATTTTCCAAATAATCCTACGGGCTATACGCCTGCCCAAAAAGAGATGGATGGCATTGTTGACATCATCGGGAAAGCTGCTGAAAATGGGAACAAGATTGTCTGCATCATTGATGACGCTTATTTCGGCCTGATTTACGAAGAGGGAATTGCCCGGGAAAGTATTTTTGCCCCGCTTGCCAATCTGCATGAAAATGTTCTGGCACTAAAGCTTGACGGCTCCACAAAGGAGGATTACGTCTGGGGATTTCGCGTTGGATTTATGACTTATGCCATCAAGGGAGGCAATGCGGAAGTCTATTCGGCGCTTGAGTCCAAAACGGCAGGAGCCATTCGCGGAAATATTTCAAATGCCGCAAATATCTCACAGTCACTCATGTTTGCTGCCTATTCCAGCCCTGAATATACGGCTCAGAAGCAGATGAAATTTCAGACGATGAAAAAACGCTATGATGCTGTGAAAGAGGCATTGGAGGATAAGAAATATGAAAAATACTTCAAAGCGCTTCCCTATAATTCCGGATATTTCATGTGTGTCGGGCTTGCAGAAGGTCTTGATAGTGAGGTGGTGCGCCAGTTGCTTATTGAAAAGTACAGTATCGGAACCATCAGTTTGAACGGAATTCTGAGGATTGCTTTTTCAGCCGTTGCCGCTTCCGACATCAAAGAGATGTTTGAAGGGATTTACAGCGCCTGCCGGGAGTGTGCCGTCGATCATTAAACAAGCAGGTTTTCGTCCCGGATAATCATCAGGATTGCAGAATGGGGCAGGATGATGTATTTTTCGTTATTGAACTCAATTTCATACCCGCTTTTGTTCAGGTAGATAGCCAAATCACCCATTTGCGCTTGTAGCGGAACGTATTTCACGTCGTCCTGTTTTTGTTTCCATGCTTCATCCTCTTCCGAAACGGCAGGAATGGGGTAGCCCGGACCAACCTTAACCACATATCCGCTTTGAATTTTTTCGCTTTCCTGAACAGTTGGCGGCAGATAGAGACCGGTCTTGGTTTTTCCGGCAGGAGTTTTCGGTTTGACCAGTACCCGGTCGCCGATCATATAAAATTTGTCAAGATTCTTCTCTTCAATAATAAGTGACATAGCCATTTTTGAATATGAAGCCCAAAGATAGCATTATTTAACTCCTTGTTTCCGGATGGAATTGCTAATTTTGACGGATAAAATCACTTTATGAACATTCCCCTTCAAAATAAAACAAAAGAAAGTGGTAGTATTTTTGGCCGGAAAACGCATGGAATCCGCCGGATACTGACTCTCTTGCCGCTTTTGTTGTTTTTTATTATTCCGTCAGGTTTTGCAGGGCAGCCATCTAAAGATCCGGGGGTGAGCTGGTCGCTTTCCGGAGGTGTCGGAACTTCATTTTTAACCTTTGAGGTTGCTGATAATTTTGAGTTCTTACCAAACGAATTCACCCACAAGCCTGCCATGATGCTTGATCTTGGAATTTCAGCCCGGCTGAGGGAGCATTTTGAACCCACCGTCAGATTGGGGTTAATGAGCCTGTATGGTAAAGCCAAAACTCCTGATTTTTCAGCTGTTGGCAACCATTTTTCACTGAATGAACTCTATGAACTTCCGGTGGAATATTCCACAAAAGGTGCCTCAGTTTCCGGATTGATAAGATTTTATTTCCGGAAGTCATCCGGGCAGAAGTCCGGCAGGCCAATGGTGAATCCATTTATTGAGGCAGGAGGCGGATTGACCTTTTTCAATAACGAATTGCGCTACAAGAGTATTCCGCCCGATGAAGAGTCTGCGCTGATTTTTCAAAAGGGAAAGGGTAAACAACCGTTATATTCGGTCGGGCATTACCTGATTGGAACAGGTGTGAAAATTGGCAAACCCGGGCAGAGTAACTTCTATGTTTTATATAGCGGAAATGTTGTGAATTATGACTTTATGGACGGAGTGCATAACTACACGGACGGAGCCAGAAATCACGCCAAGGGGGTTGTTTCAAAAATCACTGCCGGGGTGATTGTTCCGTTGTCCGGCGGGAAGCGGGAAAGTTCCGGGCATTCGCCCTGGGCGCCGGTTCCGGGAAAGTTTTAATCTTCCTTGATTTTTTTCAGTTCAAGGAACAGCTCATCCAACTGCTCTTTGGTGATGGGCGCAGGGGAATCATTCATCATGTCGCGGCCTGCATTGTTTTTCGGAAAAGCAATAACATCGCGAATGGAGTCCAGTCCGGCGAACAGCGAAACCAGCCTGTCGAAGCCAAACGCAATGCCTGCATGTGGCGGCGCGCCATATTTAAAGGCGTTCATCAGAAAACCGAACTGCTGTTGTGCCTGTTCGGGAGTAAAGCCCAGAATATCAAACATTTTGGATTGCAGTGCAGAGTCAAAAATCCGCACTGAACCGCCACCTATTTCCACTCCGTTGATTACGAGATCGTAAGCGTTGGCGCGTACTTCTCCCGGGTTGGAATCAAGCAGGGCAATATCTTCGGGCTTTGGCGAGGTGAACGGGTGGTGCATGGCAAAAAAGCGCCGGGTCTCTTCGTCCCATTCCAGAAGCGGAAAATCAACCACCCAAAGCGGTTTGAATGTTCCTTTTTCACGAAGCCCAAGGCGGCTGCCCATTTCAAGGCGCAGTTCGCCCAAAGCGTTGATCGTATGTACTTTTTCTCCTGAGAGAATCAGTATTAAATCCCCGGGAGTGGCTTCAACTTCATCTGCCCAGACTTTTAAATCTTCAGCAGAATAGAACTTATCTACGGAAGACCTGAAACTTCCATCATTGTTGTATTTCACATAAACCATCCCTTTGGCGCCAATTTGCGGCCGTTTCACCCATTCGGTCAGCTCATCAATTTGCTTGCGGGAATATTCTGCACAACCTTTGGCGCAAATCGCCCCGACATATTCCGCCGAGTCAAAAACCCCAAAGCCTTTTCCCTGCGCCGGTTCTGTGATGTTATGGAGCAACATTCCAAACCGGATATCCGGTTTGTCGGAACCGTAGTCTTCCATTGCTTCAGCGTAAGGCATCCGGGGAAAACACTCCAACTCCACATTCAGCACGTTTTTAAATACATATTTTGTCAGCTCTTCAAAAGTGCTCAGCACATCTTCCTGCTCAACGAATGACATCTCGCAGTCGATCTGGGTAAATTCGGGCTGCCGGTCGGCACGCAGGTCTTCATCCCTGAAGCACTTCACAATCTGAAAATACTTGTCAAATCCGGCAACCATCAGCAGTTGTTTGAAAATCTGCGGCGATTGAGGGAGGGCATAAAACTCACCGCGGTTCATGCGTGAAGGCACCACAAAATCGCGTGCGCCTTCGGGAGTGGATTTGATGAGCACAGGCGTTTCGGTTTCAATAAAATCCTGTCCGGTGAGGAAAGTGCGCACAGCCTGTGCCATTTGCGCACGAAGTTCCAGATTTTTACGCACCGCACTTCTTCTCAGGTCAAGATAGCGGTATTTCATGCGCAAATCATCCCCGCCATCGGTGTCATCCTGAATGGTGAATGGCGGAACGGCGGATTGACTGAGGATTTTCAGTGAAGACAAGCGGATTTCGATTTCGCCGGTTGGGATATTTTTATTTTTGTTTGAACGTTCAAGCACAGTGCCGGTTGCCTGAATGACGAATTCGCGGCCAAGCTGCTCAAATACCTGCATGACATCTTCCGGGGTATCTTCATCGGTAACCAGTTGGGTAATCCCGTAGCGGTCGCGCAAGTCGATAAACGACATGGCGCCAAAATCACGGATTCGCTGCACCCAGCCGGCCAGTGTTACGGTTTGTCCGGTATGTTCAATGCTCAATTCGCCGCAGGTATGTGTTCTGTACATGTTTCTTTTTTTTGATATGGTTGCGAAAATAAGAAGATTTTAGCAATTTCACGGGCTCAAATTGAGATTTATGATTGAACCGTTTGATGACATATATTTTATGAAGAAGGCATTTGCCGAGGCTTTGCAAGCTTTTGACGAAGGTGAGATTCCGGTTGGGGCGGTGGTGGTGGCGGGGAATAAAATCATTGCCCGTGCACATAATTTAACAGAAACACTGAACGATGTTACCGCTCATGCCGAGATGCAGGCGATTACGGCGGCAGCTAACCATCTGGGCGGGAAATACCTGAACGACTGCACGTTGTATGTTACCCTTGAACCTTGTGCTATGTGTGCCGGAGCGCTCGGATGGGCGCAAACCGGAAGGCTGGTATTCGGCGCATCCGATCCCAAACGGGGCTATCAGAAATTTGCCCCCGGCGCCCTGCATCCTAAAACCGAAGTTACGGGCGGCATCCTGGAAACCGAATGCGCTGAATTGCTGCAGGAGTTTTTTAAAGGGAAGCGTTTCAGGTAAAAAATTTCAAGCGCTACACATTGTTTGACCAAAAAGTTACATTTGTATTTTTAATCTGTCCGATTTTTTATACATTCGAAAATTAAACAAAATACTATGCATATTGCCGTTGCCGGAAACATTGGAGCGGGAAAAACCACGCTGACAGAGCTGCTCTCCAAACATTATAACTGGATGCCTCATTACGAAGAGGTGGATGAAAATCCTTACCTGAACGATTTTTATAACGACATGCAACGTTGGTCGTTTAACCTTCAGATTTATTTTCTCAACTCCCGGTTCAAACAAATCGTCAATATCAGGGAATCGAAAAAATCAGTCATTCAGGATCGCACGATATACGAAGACGCGGAGATTTTTGCACCTAACCTGCACAGCATGGGGCTGATGAGTACCCGTGATTTCAAAAACTACAAGGCGCTTTTTGATCTGATGGCCGGCTTTATTCAACCGCTGGACCTGCTCATTTATCTGCGTGCATCCGTGCCCACTCTGGTGAACCAGATCCAGAAAAGGGGCCGTGCATTTGAAAATTCCATCCGGATTGACTATCTGAAACAGTTGAATGAGCGTTATGAAAAATGGATTTCAGGCTATTCAATGGGAAAACTGCTGATTGTCAATGTAGATAAACTGGACTTCACTTCCCGTCCTGAAGATATGAGCCTGATCATTGATAAAATAAATGCTGAAATTCACGGATTGTTTTAATCCATTTCAGCCACTGTTCTTAAAATTTCCGGCCAGTTTTCATCCGGGATTTTTGCCCCTGTTACTTCAACCGCTTTTCCTGACAGAAGTGAAGCAATTCGTCCACATTTTTTGAGGCTGAAATCATTGACAAGTCCGTACAGGAATCCGGCGGCATAGCTGTCGCCTGCACCGGTGGTGTCCACTGCTGTCACGGAAATGGCGTCCACTTTTATTTTTTCCTTCCCTCTTTGTACGAGCGAGCCCTCCCTGCCTATTTTCACGAGGGCAAGCTCACACATGGAGGCAATTTCCTTCAACGCTTCTTCGGGCTTTTTTCCGGTGAAAGCCAAAGCTTCTTCCTCGTTGGCAAAAACGATATCAATTTTTTCTGAAACAAGATATTTGAGAAAATCCAGGTTTTCTTCAACAATATTGAAACTGGATAAATCGATGGCAACTTTCAGTCTGCTGCTGCGGGCAAGGTCAATCGCTGTTTCAATCAGGCGATGATCCTGAACCAGGTAACCTTCGATGTACAAAATTGAATACCCTGCAAAAATTTCCGGAGTAAGCTCTTCCGGTTTCATATCTGCCGCAGCGCCTAAGTAGGTGGCCATTGTACGCTCTGAATCAGGACTTACCAGCGCCATCACCCTGCCGGTGGGTTTTTGGCTCAGCATCAGGTGGGTTTTTACATTTTTCTGCTCAAATTCTTTGCGGAATGTTGCCCCCAATTCATCGGTTCCGATTTTGCCGAGGTAACTGCAGGGAGCGCCAAGTGATGCCAGTGAATGCATGGTATTGGCTGCCGAGCCGCCGGTAATCACCTGTTTGCGGTAAGCGGCAACAGCGGTATAAATTCTTTCTGAAAGCTTGTCGTCCACCAGAGTCATACTCCCGCGGGGCAAACCGAATACAGCAAGCAAATCGTCATTTTCAAGCATATGGACAACATCCACAAGGGCATTTCCAAAACCCAGAATTGCCGGTGTTTTTCCCGAAGTTTTCATAAATGTCTTTTTTATTTTGAAATTTCCAGCATCCGCTCAATCGGAATACGTGCTTTTTCAATCACATCCGGTGGCAAAATGATTTCGGGCTGTTCATATTTCATGCACAGATACAATTTTTTCATACTGTTCAGTTTCATATACGAGCAATCATTGCAGGCACAGGTGGAATCATTCGCCGGAGCCGGAATAAAAATCTTGTCCGGGCAGGACTTCTTCATCTGATGAAGAATGCCGCTTTCGGTGGCAACAATAAACCTTTTCGTTTTGCTGTTTTTCACATAATTCAGCAGTGAGCTGGTGGAACCGATATGATTTGCCAGCAGCAACACCGGTTTTTCGCATTCCGGATGGGCAATGAATTCTGAATCAGGATACTGCTCCATCAGGCTGATGATTTTTTCAACGGAAAACTGTTCGTGCACCATGCAGGTTCCGTCCCATAGCACCATGTTTCGCCCGGTGATGGAGTTGATGTAGTTTCCCAGGTTTTTGTCGGGTGCAAAAATCAGTTTTTCATCCGGCGGAAAACTTTCTACGATCCGGCGTGCATTGGCTGATGTGCAAACAATATCGGACATTGTTTTCAGTGCTGCCGTTGCATTCACATAGGTGATGACTTTATGCCCGGGATATTTTGCCTTGAACTTTGCAAACTCCTCCGCTGGTGCAGAAATGGCAAGTGAGCACCCCGCATTTAAATCAGGAAGAATCACCTTTTTATGCGGATTGATGATTTTGGCGGTTTCAGCCATGAAGTGAACGCCCACAAAAACAATCATTTCTGCATCGGTTTGAGCTGCGGCCTGCGCCAGCCCGAGACTGTCACCCACATAATCGGCAATGTCCTGCAAAGCGCCGTCCACATAAAAATGACTCAGAATGACTGCATTCTTCTCCTTCCTGAGCCTGTTTATTTCATCAGCCAGATTGATTTCAGGCGAAACGGGTTCATCAATGAACCCTTTTTCCTGCAATATTTTATCTGTTTGCATCTGCTCCATTTTTTTGATTTTTGAATGTTCACACAAATAGCAGGGACAAAATTAAGAATCATTTGCAAACCGCCCATAAAGTGATTGAAATGCTGGGTTACGGCAGTTATACTCTGAAAGCACAAGTGCCGGAATTACCTTGCTCTTAAATAGAGTATCGGAAATTACGATTTAAAACAGATTCAGATTTTAACTTTTTGGAAATACTGGTTTCAATAAAGTCCTTCATTGTTTTTTGCTTTTGCCTGATACTGTGAGAGTAGCCCTTTCAAAATTTTGAAAGGGATTTTTCCCGGTGAAAAAAACCGGAATTAATTCATTTCATTCATTATTTTTGTATTTTTAACAATTATAACAATGAGTCAGATTGACCATGTATATTTACAGTTACTGCAAATTGATAAATCAAAGGTCTGCTTCTTTTTTAAATTTGAAAATTCATAATTATTCTCTCATTTCATAATTTTTACAAATAAATTAAAACATCAATTAAAAAATCTACAGTTATGAGAATCAGGTTATTAAGAGTAAGCTTTGTTTTTTGCCTTATCCTTTTCATGGTGAATGCCGGATATTCGCAAATTACGACTTCAGCTATGAACGGAGTTGTCTCCGACAGTAACAGGGAAAGACTTCCCGGAGCCACCATCATTGCAGTTCACGAGCCTTCGGGGACACAGTACGGAACGATTACCAACACAGAAGGGCGGTATAACCTTCAGGGGATGCGCCCGGGCGGCCCTTACAAAGTGGAGGTGTCATTTGTGGGCTATGCGAAGAAAACATTTACTGACATCACCTTACTTTTGGGGGAAGCTTTTGCACTGAATGTTGAAATGGAAGAGAGCACGGTGGATGTGGGCGAAGTATTGATTGTGGGCAGAAAGGCATCTGCTTTTCAAACTGAAAAAACCGGCGCCACCACCAACATTTCCAATGAGCAGATGACGGCAATGCCAACCATCAACCGGAGTATTTCCGACATTGCAAGGATTTCTCCCTATTCAAACGGGATGAGTTTTGCCGGGGGCGACGGACGTTCAACAAACTTTACGGTTGACGGCGCCAATTTCAACAACAATTTCGGTTTAAGTTCCGTACTTCCGGGAGGCGGTAATCCAATTTCACTGGATGCCATTGAAGAAATCCAGGTTGTGGTTTCTCCTTTCGATGTGCGTCAAACCAATTTTATTGGCGGTGGAATCAATGCAATTACAAAATCAGGGACTAACAAGTTAAGAGGGTCTGCATATACCTATTATAAAAATCAGGATATGCGTGGAAATAAGATTGGTGATGTTGATTTTGGAACCCGTGATGCTGAATCTACAAAAACCTATGGCGCTACGATAGGTGGGGCAATCATTAAAAATAAACTATTCTTTTTTGTGAACGGTGAATATGAAGTTAATCCAGGACAAGTTGTTCTCTGGAGACCTTCTGAAGATGGTGTGGCAAATATTTCACAGCAACTGTCTCGTACCAGCATGGCCGACATGAAAAAAGTGAAAGACCACCTGATGTCAGAATATAATTATGATGCAGGTTCATACACCGATTATCCGGCAGATGAGAGCAACAGAAAACTTATGGCCCGTATCGACTGGAACATTAATGATGCAAACAAGCTGAGTGTCAGATATAACTACACTAAAAATCAGGCATGGAATGGAACTAACACAAATTCAACAGATGCCGGTTATCGCAACAGAGCAATGGATAGAATTTCACAATATTCAATGTCTTTCTCAAACGCAACTTATTCATCAGACAATGTCGTAAACTCGGTTGCACTTGACTTGCACAGCCGTTTTTCAAATAATGTTTCAAACCAGTTTTTGACTACCTATACAAAGATTGCAGATATTCGTGGCTCCAATTCATCCCCATTTCCGTTTATTGACATTATGAAAGGCGTTAATGAAGATGGCAGCCAGATTCTTGAACCCTATATTTCTGCCGGTTACGAGTTGTTTACATGGAACAACGGTGTGCACAACAACATCTTTAATGTCATTGATAATATGACAGTTTACATGAACAACCATAAATTTACCATTGGGTTAAGTTTTGAACACCAAATGGCAAATAACTCCTATATGCGTAACGGAACCGGGTATTACCGTTATGCAAGCCTTGACGATTTTCTGAACCAGGCAGCGCCGCGGGATTTTGCAGTAACTTATGGCTACGATGGGGAGAAAAATCCTGCCGCGGAAGTTGCTTTCAACCAGTTTGGTGTTTATGCCCAGGATGAGTGGAGCATTAATCCGAACTTCAAATTATCTTACGGCGTACGTGCTGACTATCTGGCTTATGAAGATAATATCATCAGCAACAATGCCATTTTAGCACTGGATTTTGGAGGGAAAAAAATTGATACCGGAGTTTGGCCAACTGCAAAAGTGCAGGTTTCGCCAAGAGTTGGTTTCACCTGGGACTTATTTGGCGATAAAACCATGAAGTTGCGTGGTGGAACCGGACTGTTTGCAGGCAGGTTGCCTTTGGTGTTTTTCACTAACATGCCAACCAACTCCGGAATGGTTCAGGGAAGTTATGCCGCTGTAACAACATATGACTCCAATGGCAACATAAAGCCGAATGATTCCAATCTGGATAAGCTGGCTTTACTTGCCGGCCCGATGATTACAGATATTAGTGAAATGATCAGCCGTCTGGGATTACCTAATACGATTACTCCCGATAAAGGTGAACTGCCGCGCGATGTCAATGGCGTTGATCCCGATTTTAAAATGCCACAGGTGTGGAAATCTTCGCTGGCTTTAGATTATGAGGTTCCGGCATCTTTTCCACTGTCTGTTACCCTGGAGGGTATTTTTACAAAAACGATTAACGGAGTAATGCTTCAAAACTGGGACTTGAAGCAACCTGATAACTGGTCACGTTTCAGCGGACCGGACGACAGATACATCTATCCGGCAGTAGCCGATTTAGCCTATAATAGAAGAAACGCATACGTTCTGGCAAACACAAATGAAGGATGGGGAGCAATCGGCAACATTTCTGTTTTTGCAGAACCGGTGAAAGACCTGAATCTGATGTTGTCCTATACCCACACCGAATCCAAAGAAATTTCGGGTATGCCGGGAAGTAATGCTGCCTCTGCCTATACAGGGCTTATGGAAATTGATGGACCGCATCTTCCTGTGTTACAGCGTTCACAATATGTTATGCCGGATAAAGTGATTGGTTCGGTTTCTTATAAAATTCCGTGGAGTAACAATGCTTTAAAATCAGGAACGCTTATCAATCTGTTCTACAATGGCTTTACACCTTACGGAAACAGCTTTGCCTACTCAAATGATATGAATGGAGACGGTATTGGAAGTGACTTAATCTATATTCCCAAAGAGAAAGGGGATATAATATTTGTCAGTGCAGAAGATGAAGAAGCTTTTTTTAAATTTCTGGAGCAGGACAAATACCTCAGCAAGCACAAAGGGCAGTATGCAGAAGCCTATGCCGCACGCGCACCCTGGGTAAATAGATTTGACCTGCGTCTCACCCGTGAATATTACTTTAACGTGGGCGGTAGCAAAAACACCCTGCAATTCAGTATCGACTGGTTAAACTTTGGAAATGCCATCAACAGTGAATGGGGTATTTTCAAATCGAATAAGGTGTCAAACAATGGCCGTATTCTGAATTATGAAGGCAAAGACGCCAACAATGTTCCAAGTTTTTCAATGGTAAAAGTTGATGGGGAATACCCGACACAAACTTACGACTATAACTATGCTTACACCCAGGCCTGGCAATTCCAGCTTGGTATAAGGTATATTTTCTGATCTTAAAAAAATACCATAAAAGAAAGGCTGTCCAAAAATTTCGGACAGCCTTTCTTTTATGGCTTATTATCTGTGTCTTTTGCCTGATAATTTACACTTCAAACGAATCCACTTCCCGGTAAGCTTTGATAAACGCTTCTTCGCCTTCTTTCCCCTTTATGCTTTTCCCGTGCTCGCAACATAAAACGCCGTCATATCCTTTATCGTAGATATGCTTAAAGATATTTTTGTAGTTGATTTCACCGGTTGTTGGCTCATTCCTGCCCGGATTGTCGCCAAGGTGAAAAGCGGCAATTTCGCTCCATGCCCTGTCAATATTCGGAATGATGTTGCCCTCGGTAATCTGCTGATGGTAAATGTCATCTACAATTTTGCACGACGGGCTGTTCACCGCGCGGCAGATAGCATAAGCCTGCGGAACGCCCGTCAGGAACAATCCGGGGTGATTCCACCGGTTGAGCGGTTCCAAAACGATGACGACACCTGCTTTTTCGGCAATTTCGCTAAGTTCGCGAAGGGAGTCAATCACATTTGCGGTTTGATAATCAAATTCCATTCGCTGGTTGTATCGCCCGGGAACCATCAGCGCCTGCATACAGCCGGTCCTTTTGCTGGTCTCAATGCCTTCCTGCAATTTATCCTTCAGCATCTTCCGCGATTCATCGTTGAACAGCACCATGGATTCAACATTGAAATCGGCATACAACACATACGGGCCAATATCCATCCCCTGACGGGCAAGTTCTGCAGCAATCTTTTCCTGTATTTCAGGAGTTCTGCCCATCAGCCCGTTGTCAAAAATTGCCCGGAATCCCTGGTCTGCAATGAACCTGATGTTGTCGATCGGGTCTTTGCCTGCATGTTCATTAAAAGTACCAAGATGCGGCGCATATTTCATTTTGAACTTTGCTCCGTTGGAGACAGCGGATTCAGATGCGGATACGCCTACGAAAGTGCCCAGCCCGGCTATTGCCATACCGCCGGCGGCAGCGTTTTTAAGAAAATTTCTACGTTCCATATTGTTTAAAATTATTTCTGTTTTGAATGGCTAATATACAAAATGTTTCAGCTTGTCATGCCGTTTCCTCAATTTTTGAACGGTTGTTTGCTTCCTTATAAAAGAGTTGCTAAATTTAGGGTCAATTTTTATCATCAATAAAAACGTTACAATTATGAGTAGAAAACTTAGAATGGGAATGGTTGGCGGCGGAACGGACGCATTTATCGGTGCTATTCACCGCCTTGCCGCTTTAATGGATAATCAGATTGAGTTGGTTTGCGGATGCTTCAGCGTTAATCCGGAAATTTCAAGAGAGTCGGGAAAATTGTATTACCTGCCTGA
This sequence comes from uncultured Mariniphaga sp., assembly GCA_964624645.1. Lineage (GTDB taxonomy): Bacteria > Bacteroidota > Bacteroidia > Bacteroidales > Prolixibacteraceae > Mariniphaga. The sequence continues at coordinate 13,580 of CAZVAD010000007.1, read as the reverse complement.
ACACCGGGTTTATGACACCTATCAGGAGATGTTTGAAAAAGAGGCAAAGCTCCCGGAGGGCGAGCGGATGGATTTTGTTTCGATTGTGACACCGAACTTTGTGCATTTTGATCCGGCTGTCATGGCGCTGGACAATGGTTTTCATGTGGTGATTGACAAGCCGATGACCTTCACGCTTGACGAAGCGCTTAAATTGAAGGAGAAAGTGGATGAATCGGGATTGACTTTGGCTTTAACACACACTTACTCAGGCTATCCGGCAGTGAAACATGCCCGGCAAATGGTTGCCGACGGAGCATTGGGCAAAATCCGGAAAGTGTATGTGGAATATCCGCAGGGATGGCTCTCTGCCAAAGTGGAAGACCAGGGCAACGTTCAGGCCTCCTGGCGCACCGACCCCAAACGTTCGGGGAAAGCCGGTTCTATGGGCGATATCGGAACCCATGCGCATCATCTGGCGGAATATATCAGCGGATTGAGAGTTACCGAACTTTGCGCCGAACTGAAAATCTTTGTTCCGAACCGGTTGCTTGACGATGACGGGGCTGCGCTGCTGCGTTTCAACAACGGGGCAACGGGTGTGCTGATGGCCACCCAGGTTGCCGCCGGCGAAGAGAATGCCGTTAAAATCAGGGTTTACGGAGAAAAAGGAGGTCTGGAGTGGATTCAGCATGAACCCAATTCACTGATTCTGAAATGGCTGGACAAGCCTACCCAGATTCTTCGCGTTGGCACGAGTATGGACAGCGCCGTTGCAGCACACAACACCCGCACTCCCGGCGGGCATCCTGAAGGATACCTTGAAGCTTTTGCAAACATTTACCGCAATTTTGCCCTGACCGTGATGGCAAAAATGAAAGGCGAAACCCCCACGGCTGAAATGTTGGATTTCCCCGGTGTGGAAGATGGCATCCGCGGAATGCAGTTTATCGACACAATGGTTCAGGCCGGTTATGACGACAATGCAAAATGGGTGAAATTCCCCGAATAATTTAAAACATAAGCAGTATGGCACGACCAGTAACATTATTCACAGGACAGTGGGCAGACCTGCCCTTTGAGGAGATCTGCCGGAAAGCAAAATCTTTCGGGTATGACGGGCTTGAACTGTGTACCTGGGGCGATCATATTGAGATTGACAAGGCAGACCAGGCGTATTGCGACGAACGGAAAGCGACTCTGAAAAAATATGGCTTACAGCTTTTTGCAATTTCCACCCACCTTGTCGGGCAGTGTGTTTCCGACCGGATTATTGATGAACGGCACAAAGGGATTTTGCCCGGTTATGTCTGGGGCGACGGTGACCCGGAAGGAGTTCGCCAGCGGGCGGCAGAGGAGGTAATCAAAGTAGCACAAACAGCAAAGATGCTTGGAATTGATACCGTAACAGGTTTTACGGGCAGCCCGGTGTGGCACCTGCTTTATGCTTTTCCGCCCCAGCCGAAGGGAATGATTGAAAAGGGATTTGAAGATTTTGCAAAGCGCTGGATTCCGATTCTTGACGAGTTTCAGAAATTGGGTGTGAAATTTGCCCTGGAAGCGCATCCTTCTGAAATCGCTTTTGACATTCATTCGGCGCATCTTACATTGAAGGCGCTGAACCATCATCCGGCATTCGGATTTAATTTTGATCCGAGCCATTTTGGTTATCAGCATGTGGATTATGTCCGTTTCATCTACGAATTTGCCGACCGGATTTTTCACATGCACATGAAAGATGTCTATTGGAGCGATGTTCCGGAAAGTATCGGCGTATTTGGCGGGCACTCTGAATTTGGCGACAACCGCAGGTATTGGAATTTTCGCAGTGTAGGGCGCGGAAGCATCAATTTTGAGAATATTATCCGTGCACTGAATGATATCGGTTATCAGGGGCCGCTTTCCGTTGAATGGGAAGACAGCGGAATGAACCGCGAAGCCGGGGCAACTGAATCGTGCAGTTTTGTGAAAAACATCGATTTCGAGCCTTCAGATATCGCTTTTGACGATGCCATGCAGAAAGATTGAGAATCTGGAGCGCTGAGACCAAAAAGCCATATTTTCAAAATGAGAATATGGCTTTTTTTGATTGATTTTCTCTTTTGAAAGGGCTATCGTTTTATTTTTTCCTGACCACTTTTTGGGAAACCACAATGAAATCCCGGTGGGATTTAATCATGTTGATGGAATGCAGAAGCATGTTTTTGGTTTCGGAAATCGTATTGAAGAAAAGTACGGAGTTCCGGGTGTTGACCACTTCAGCCTTAATCCGCTTAATCTGCATGATTTCATACTCCTCAATATCAACCAAGATGTTATCACGTCTTTTTATCAGGTCGGGTATCTCGTCAAAATCATCATGTTTCACCAACTCCACAAAAAAGGAGTAAAAAATATCGATGCTTTTTCTCAGATTTTTCATTTCCTGAATTTGCTGTTTGGTGAACGGGCGGTGATTGTTATTCACATGTTCATAGAGTGGCTCAATCAGGAAGTTGAGCGAGTGGGCAAGCTCGCGCTGATAGTCCACCACCTGCACATAGAAATGACCGGAATCTACATTTTTCTCAATTTTTGAGATGACATTCAAGACCTTATTCTTTTGTTTTTTTGCTTTTTTGTTCAGTTCATTTTTCAGTTTTAATGCCTCTTTCAACTCATTGCGGTCTTCGGCCAGAAAACTTTCAATGCTGCCCGAATAGATTCTGTTGGACATTATAATGGCTCTTGTAACCAGATCGCGGCATTTCTGCATCACTTTATCAATCTCATCATTTTCGCTGATCACCTCCTCTTCAATATCCGTGGGTTCTTCTCCGTTTCCGTTCCCATTTCCGTTCTTTTTCAAAAAATTAAAATGCGTGCGAAGAACCATGAAAATTGCAAGCGCCGCAAAAATGAAAATCATAAACAAACCGCTGGTAAAAATTATCCATGCGATGACAGCAGTCACTGAAAATGCGACAATGGCAGTCAGAAACCATCCGCCTACCACTGCCAGAACACCGGATATCCGGTAAACAGCGCTGTCCCGCCCCCATGCACGGTCGGCAAATGATGTCCCCATGGCTACCATAAAAGTAACATAAGTGGTGGAAAGTGGGAGTTTATATGAAGTACCGATGGCAATTAAAACACTTGCCACAAAGAGATTGACGGTTGCTCTGATTTTATCGAAAGCAGAGTTGTCGGTATATTCATCGCCCACCGGCTGAAAACGCGTCTGAATTTTTTTTATAAAAGCTTCGGGGACAACATTTGAAATTTTCTTTTGAAATTTCGTGAAATTTCTGACTATTACACGGGAGACCATACTTGAACTGAATCGTTCATCGCCTTCGCCCTGTCTTGCCAGATCCACGGAAGTGTAAACCACAGAGTGCGCCTTTTTGGAAAATGTGAGGGTCAAAATCATGATTAATCCGGAAATCAGAAGCAGATAGGTTGGCGTTTCAACACTTCCGGCAAGTACTTCCATAGTGAATGATTCGGGAGGAGGCGCACCAGCCAGCACCCAGGTTTTAAACGAATGAAGCCCGGCAATGGGAACTCCGATGAAGTTCACCAGATCGTTTCCGGCAAAAGCCATAGCCAAGGCAAATGTACCAATCAACACGGTGAGCTTCAGCACTTTTATCCTGAAAAATAATCGCAACAGCGCAATTACGATACTCCATGCCAGGAAGCTGTAAAACAGTAATTTCCCATTATTTGATACGACCCATTCCCCAAGTTTTTCACCGGAGCGCAATTCAGTTTCTGCAAAAGATGCACCTGCCATTCCCTTAATCAGAATAAAATAGGTAATGGCTGTGATGGCGAGGCTGCCGAAAATCGGGCCTAAATATTTCATTTTTACACGATAGTCGAACGTGAAAATAATTCGTGTAATATACTGAACGATGGTTCCTATTGTGAAGGCAATGGGGACAGAAAGGAAAATTCCGGAAATGATGGCAAGCGCTTTTTCGGAATTTATGTATTGGGATAAATCACTGATTGAGCCGCCCATCCGGGCTAATTTCACAAGGGAAACCGCCACAGATGCACCAAGTAGTTCAAAAACAATCGAAACTGTGGTGGAAGTCGGCATTCTCAAAGTGATAAAGGTGTTGAGCAAAAGGATATCGGTAATCATCACGGCAGTGAAAATGACAATGATGTCATAAAACACAAACATTTCCGGATGAAAAATACCTTTTCGGGCAATTTCCATCATTCCGCTTGAAAAAGTGGTCCCGATGAAAATACCTAATCCGGCCATCATAAAAATAATCCATTTTGGGGCTGCTTTTGAGCCAAACGCTGCATTCAAAAAATTTCCGGCATCATTGCTGACACCCACTATTAAATCAGAGATTGCAAGAGCGAAGAGGATTACAATAATGATAAGGTAAAAATTTTCCATTATCTGTTTTTTTCAGGCGGCAAATATATATGAGAATTTTTATGCTTATAGCCGCTAAGGTATTAAAAAAACATTAACACTCCATAAAGAAATTATTAATGATTTGAACAAAATGCCGTTAATATTAACATGTGCAGGAATTTGTTTGCTAATTCATAACGGATTAAGTATTGCCCGAAATTAAAAAAAGGGTTTATTATACTAATTTTGATGCATTTAAATCGGAAATGATATGAGAACATACACATCGCGGCAATTGACGCTGTATATTTCAGTCCTGCTCACATCGCTCGCATTGATATTTTTACTTTTCACATGGTGGCTTTCACCGGGGATTCTGGTATTGCTGATTTTTATTCTGATATTTTTCCTGACATCATACTTTTATGTAACATTCGTCATCAATAAATATATTTCAGACAAAATTCGCCCGGTGTATAAAACCATTAAAGATTTGCCTCTCAGCGGAAAGAAACTCGCAGAAAAATCATCCGATTCCACAAATTTACTGTCCAATGTGAAATTTGAAGTCGAAGAGTGGGCAAAGGCGCAAATGCAAGAGATAGAACGGCTGCAGGAACTGGGAAGATACCGTAAGGAATTTGTCGGGAATGTTTCACATGAATTAAAAACCCCGATTTTTAATATCCAGGGTTATATTTTAACCCTGATCGAAGGCGGGCTTGAAGATGCGAGAATCAATATGCTCTACCTCAGGCGTACTGAAAAGAACATCAACCGGCTGATTTCCATTGTTGAAGATTTGGAATCAATTACTAAACTTGAATCGGGCGAGCTCAAATTGGATATGAGGAAATTTGATATTATCAAAACTGTAAAAGATGTCTTTGAAATGGAATACTGGCAGGCACAAAACCGGGAAGTTTCCCTTGAAATTGTGAATCCGCCGTCAAAACCGGTATATGTCAGGGCTGACCGCAACCGGATTGTGGAAGTTCTTGTGAATCTTATTGTAAACGGCATAAAATACAACCAGAAAGGCGGTTTTGTCCAGGTCTCTTTTCACGACCTCGATGAAAACATCATGGTTGAGATTTCCGACAACGGGCTTGGAATAGAAAAAAAATACCTGTCACGGATTTTCGAACGGTTTTACCGGGTGGATAAATCCAGATCGCGCGAGCAGGGTGGCACCGGGCTTGGCCTCTCCATCGTAAAACATATTATTGAAGCGCACAACCAGTCCATCAATGTCCGAAGCGTGGTCGATCAGGGAACAACCTTTAATTTCACGCTTGAAAAAGCGAGATAATTGAGGTAAATTTAATTGATGACTTAATTTTCCGGAATTAGATAAATTACTCTTAACTTTGTGGTTGAAACAATTATGAATCAAATGAGCGAAAATAAATTTAAAATTTTGTTGGTTGACGATGAAGATGATATTCTCGAATTCATCGGTTACAACCTTGAGAAGGAAGGTTATGAAGTGTTTACGGCGCAAAACGGGAAAGATGCCATTAAGCAGGCGGAGAAACATCAGCCCCACCTTATTCTCCTTGATGTGATGATGCCGGAGATGGATGGGATTGCTACCTGTGAAGAAATCCGGAAAAACCCGGAAATAAGCAATACGATCATTGCTTTTCTGACTGCCCGTGGAGAAGATTACACGCAAATTGCTGGTTTTGAAGCCGGCGCCGATGATTATATCACCAAGCCAATCCGCCCGAAAGTTCTAATCAGCCGGGTGAAAGCGCTTTTAAAACGTACTGGAGAAGCAGGCGGTATTACAGCGTTTGCCGAAGATACCGGCACCATTACCGTTGGGAATCTGGTAATTGACAAAGAGCGGTACTTGATTCGCATTGACAACAAGGAGATGGTACTCCCGCGAAAAGAGTTTGAACTGTTATCCCTGCTTGTTTCAAAACCCGGAAAAGTGTTCACACGTGAGGAGATTTACTCCACAGTCTGGGGAGAAAACGTTGTAGTAGGCGACCGCACAATTGATGTCCATATCAGGAAACTGCGTGAGAAAATCGGAAGCGAACACATCAAAACACTGAAGGGAATCGGTTATAAATTTGTAGATTTTTTAACGTGACAGGTTAAATAACGATGCATCTGAGTCGCTGTTAATCTTTTTCCTGGCAAGATAGTGTCTGGTGGATTTCGCTTAACAAGTGTCAGATTAATGGTTAAATCAGGTAGATAATCAGGTAAAGAATCACAAACCCTGTAGCATATCCTGCATTTAGGTGCCAGAGTTTATTTTTTCCAAGGACAAGCAAAGCCGAGGCCACCAGCCCTGAGACAGAGACTACTGCCGCTATGGGCCAGGCCGGATTGACACCCATTCTGAAAGAGAGCGCCAACAAAGCGCCTGTCAGTGCGCCCAAAGCAGCCATGTGGCTGCTGATTTTCCATTTAAAGGAGAGTGGCAGCAGTGCAACAATCACAAAAATGGATGCGAGGAGCAGGAGTTTGAAAACCGGAAAAGTTTCAATCTTTTGCAATAGCATATAGCCCAGATAGTATGAAAATGCGGAAAGAATCAGCGGTAGGACCCTTTGGTTTCCCGAATCAGACGAAAGATTGAGTTTTGGATTGATGGCAAGCAAAGCCACAGAAAATAAGGGGAGTATGCAGGTTGTGAAAAAAACCACAAGCAAAATCATGCGCTTTGCTTCCCAGCCCAGCAGGGAAAAGTAAAAACCTGAATTGAAGAAGAGTAAAAATCCCAGCGTGGGGATTATTGCCGGATGAAAAAGGAATGAAATAACCCGGGCTGCCTTTTTAACCATATTATAGTTCCTTACGTAGTCTTGCAACCGGAATTCCAAGCTGTTCACGATACTTTGCCACTGTCCTCCGCGCAATGTTATATGAATTTTCATTTAAAACCTGTGTCAGCTTTTCATCGGTTAACGGCTTGCGTTTGTCCTCACTATCAATGCAATCCTGAAGGATTTTTTTAATTTTCCGGGTGGAAACCTCTTCCCCGTCGTCTTTTTGCATCGCTTCGGAGAAAAAGAATTTCAGCGGATAAATCCCAAAATGGGTCTGGATATATTTGCTGTTGGAAACTCTTGAAATCGTGGAAATATCGAGGCCGGTTTTTTCGGCAATGTCCTTTAAAATCATCGGGCGCAATTTTGTTTCGTCGCCGTCCTGAAAATATTCTTTCTGGAAACTGATTATTTCCGACATGGTGAGAAGCAGGGTGTGGTTTCTCTGTCTGATTGCATCAATAAACCATTTTGCCGAATCCACCTTCTGCTTGACATACACCAGCGCATCCCTCTGGTTTTTATTTTTCTTTTTATCGTTTCTAACCAGACTGTGCAGCATTTCAAGATAGGTCTTGTTAATTTTCAATTCGGGCACATTTTGCTGATTCAGCGTGAGGCTGAGCTCGCCGTCAACGATTTCAAGAATGAAATCGGGGATAATGTGTTGATTTGATTTGTTGTGTGGATTGCTGTATGCGCTGCCGGGTTTCGGGTTTAATTTCAATACCTGATCGATTCCCTCCTTTAGCTGTTCATCGTCAAGCTCCAGTTTTCTTTTTATTTTTTCGTAGTGTTTCCGGGTAAACTCCGTGAAAAAATCCTGGATAATGGTTTTTGCAAGTTTATGATTTCCGCTTCCTTTTCTGTTCAGTTGCAAAAGCAGGCATTCCTGAAGGTCACGCGCGCCAACTCCCGGTGGGTCAAGCGAATGCACGATGTTTAAAGCTTTTTTCAGTTCTTCAGGCGAAACTTCGATGCCGATGCTGAATGCCAGATCATCGCTGATTGATAGCAAATCGCGCCGGAGGTAGCCGTCATCGTCAATGTTGCCGATAATATATTCCGCCAATTGCCGCTCCTGCTCTGTCAGGTTAATCATTCCCAGCTGGTCATACAGGCTTTCGTGAAATGTAATTCCCACAGAAAACGGAATCTCTACATATTTGTCGTCTTTTGAATAGTTGTTTGTCGTGGTTTTATATGTGGGAATTTCATCATCGTCAGTGTAGTAATCATCAAATGAAAATTCCTCATCCGATTCCTGATTTTGCTCATTGGAGTTGTCATCATACCCTTCCAGATTGTCGGGACTATCCGATTCCAGTTCCAGCACAGGATTTTCTTCCAGCTCTTTTTTAATTCGTTGCTCAAGAAGCATAGTGGGGATTTCCAAAAGCTTGATTACCTGTATTTGCTGCGGGGAAAGCTTTTGTAACAGTTTTTGTTGTAATATTAGTTTCTGCTTCATTTTCCCTTATTTGAATGGTAAATCTATGTTTTTTTCGGGAATAATGCAACAATAGGAATCAGAATTCTGCATTTTTGGGTGTTCTCGGAAAAGCAATTACATCCCGGATATTCCCCATTCCGGTGATAAATTGCATGAAACGCTCAAATCCCAGCCCAAAACCGCTGTGTATTACACTGCCAAATTTTCGGGTGTCAAGATACCACCACATCTCATCCACCGGAATGTTCATGGCCTTCATCCTCTCCTCCAGTTTTTCCAAAATTTCCTCCCGTTGCGAGCCTCCGATAATTTCACCAATCAGCGGAAATAAAACATCCATGGCGCGAACGGTTTTGCCGTCTTCATTTTGTTTCATGTAGAAAGCTTTGATTTCACTTGGATAATCGGTTAAAATCACCGGAGATTTAAAGTGTTTTTCCACCAGATACCGTTCGTGTTCGCTTTGAAGGTCAACGCCCCAGTCCACCGGAAACTGAAATCTTTTCTTTTTATAGGCATTCGAATTTTTCAGAATATCTACTGCTTCTGTGTAAGTTATCCTGACAAACGGGTTTTTAAGAACAAAATGCAGCTTTTCCACCAAATCCATTGAGCGCTGATCCTGCGGTTTTCCTTTTTCCTCGTCTTTCAGCCGCTGGGCAAGGAAACTCAAATCGTCAGAACAGTTGTCAATGGCATACTGAATAAGGTATTTCAAAAACTCTTCAGCCAGATCCATGGTGTCATCCAGATCATAGAAAGCCATTTCCGGTTCAATCATCCAAAATTCAGCAAGGTGCCTCGTGGTATTTGAATTTTCAGCCCGGAAAGTTGGCCCGAAAGTGTATATTTCACCCAATGCCAGAGCGCCTAATTCACCTTCAAGCTGACCTGAAACCGTCAGGTTTGTGTGCTTCCCGAAAAAATCTTTGCTGAAATCAATTGCTCCACTATCGGTGAGCGGTGGTTTTACAGCATCCAGTGTGGTCACCCTGAACATCTGCCCGGCGCCTTCGGCGTCGCTGCTGGTTATGATGGGAGTGTGCAGATAGTAGAATCCCTTGTCATTGAAGTATTTATGAATGGCGTATGCCATGGCATGGCGAATACGGAACACAGCGCCGAAGGTATTGGTGCGAAACCGGAGATGTGCATTTTCGCGCAAAAACTCAAGGGTATGCTTTTTGGATTGTATGGGAAATTTCTCCGGGTCTGCCTTGCCAAGCAGTTCTATTTTTTCAGCAACCAGCTCTGTCTTTTGCCCGGCGCCGCCCGATTCTGCAAGAATCCCTTTCACCGCAAGGCTTGCTCCGGTATTTATTTCGCGCATTAGTTTTTCGTCAAAACGTGCCGCATCAGCCACTATCTGAAGGCTGTGAATGGTTGATCCGTCATTCAGCGCAATGAAACTGACGTTTTTACTGCCCCGTTTGGTTCTAACCCATCCTTTGACAAATATTTCAGAACCGATTTCACCAATCGTCAAAACTTCTTTAACTTTCAATCTCTTCATGATGCTACCTCTTATTATCCTTTTATCTTATATCGGAATAAAAGAAACAAAAGTAGTTTTTTAAAAGGAACTTTCAGTCCGGCTAAATTTGAATTGTGAAGATTTAAGCAAAAGCTTAAAATAAAAAAGGCCATCCGGCAGAGTAACCGGATGGCTTTTGAAAATTTAATTTAGTTTATATGGTATTGATTATTATTCAGCTGCATCGCCCGGCACGGGGACTTTTGCTTTTTCTATGTAACCAACATCTCCCATAACATAAACATCCGGGCCTAATTTCAGGTCGGAGTTCATCATTTCATCGTAGGTAACCTCTTTTCCGGTGTATGCCGAAACCCTGCCCATGATGGCAACCATATTGGAAATGGCTGTCTGTTCCGCTTCATTAAACGGAATGTTCTGCCTGATGCAGGTCACCAGATTGATGTGTTCCTGAACATAAGGGCTGGTTTCAGAGCCTTCGGCCACAAAAAGGTCATTTCCGGCGGCGTCCACAATTTTTGGCTTGTGCCCGACAGTTGTTGCAATGGCTTTTGTTCCGTGGAAAATTTCATAAACCTGGCTTGTGCAGCCGTTTATCTGGCGGCTCATACTGTGAATGTGGCGTCCGTCTTCGTAAACGTAATCAATACTGAAATTATCATACTGATCGCCGGTTACTCTGCGTTGCCTTGAACCAAAGCCGACAGCCTTAACCGGATGTCCGCCGATAAACCAGTTGGCCACGTCAATGTTATGCACGTGCTGCTCCACAATATGGTCTCCGGAAAGCCAGCACCAGTTTACCCAGTCGCGAATCATCCATTCCATTTCGCTCCAGCTTGCATTTTTGTCGCGGTGCCAGAGTTTGCTCTGATTCCAGTAAACATTTGCGGAAACAATATGCCCGATGGCATTTTTGTTAATCTCCTTCCACAGATTTACGTAGCTGTGCTCATGGCGGCGCTGAGTGCCTGTAACCACTTTCAATCCAAGTGATTCCGCCATTTTTGCTGCGGCAATCACCTGGCGGATTCCCACCGGATCAACAGCAAGCGGTTTTTCCATGAAAACGTGCTTGCGTGCTTTTACTGCGGCTTCAAAATGCTCAGGCCTGAATTTTGGAGGCGTGGCAAGAATAATTACGTCAACTCCCGCATCAATGACTTTTTCAAATGCATCAAAGCCCACAAAACAATTTTCTTCGGGCACTTCGATGTTGTGCTCTTTTTTGATTTTTGCACGGCAATCATCGACTCTATCCTTGAAGACATCACCCAAAGCGGTAACGGTCAGATTCGGGCCGGCAGCAAGAAAATTCAGTGCTGCACCTGAACCGCGTCCACCGCAACCGATTACACCGGCTTTCAGCTCCGGGCCATCGGGCGCTATGTCAAGCATTGGCGGGAGGTTCAATTCCCGGGAATTGAAATCATAAATTGCAGATGCTCCGGCTTTTTCGCCGCCTCCTGCGCAGGAGGTAAAAGCTCCGATTCCCATGGCGCCTGCAGCTCCGACTGTGGCGGCGCCTGATAAAAACTTACGTCTTGAAAAATTATTACTACTCATAACTTACTATTTTTGATTTAATTTCAGGATACTAAATTAATTATTATTTCCGGTATTCTCGTCAAATTCACAAACTATTCTAAACCCGATGTAATTGCAATCGGATAACCACCAGATACTTTTCGGCATTTGCGGATCGGTGCGCAACCATTCCTCTGTGCGGGTGAAGTCTCTTGAAGCGCTCCGGACTCCGGATACCGGACTGCGGAATGAACCGCCCTTCACCACTTTTTCTTCTCCCGATGCCGGCCCTTTCGGGTCAAGCGCCCCGTCAGCCAGTTTTTCAAAAGCATCTTCGGCATACCAGTCAGAGCAATATTCCAGCACGTTGCCTAACATGTTTTTCAATCCGTATGGATTGGCTTCCACTGCGTCAGGCTCTTCTGTTTTGCCTTTGCTGTTTCCCTCATAAATTACATAATCATTTATCAGGTCGCTGCTTTTGCCAAAAAGTTTTCCAAAAAATCCTTTTTCGCCGAAATCCTTAGGTTGTCCTTCAAAGAAGAAGGGGGAGTCTGTTCCTCCGCGGGCAGCAAATTCCCACTCTGCCTCCGTAGGCAGGCGGTATGTTTTGCCGGTGACCTGGGAAAGCCATTTGCAGTAGGTTTCAGCAGCATGGTAGGTCATGGTGATTGCCGGGCGTCTGCCCAATCCCCAGTTCTGATCAGGCTGACCGTATGGCGGAGTCGGGCCCGAGATGGCGTCAACATCATCTTCGGTGCGTGTGCCTTCGGTATCGGTTGAACGCCCTTCGGCTGCGGTGGCACCGTAAAATGCAAGGTATTCATCCCATGTTACTTCAATTTCTGCCATGAAGAAGGGGCTGACTCTGACCTCTTTCTGCGGCCCTTCGTCAGCATTTCTCAACGGTTCATTTTCCGGACTTCCGATTTTAAAAGAACCGCCGGGAATAGCTTTCATGTTAAATGATATGGTCGTATTGGGTACTGTTTCCGTGAAATCACCATGTTCTGATACTTCAGCAGGAGCAGTGAAAAGATCGGCGGCTGCTGATTTTATCATTCCAAAGTCAACATTGGAGGCATGTATGGCATTCGGATCGTAATGTCCCACATTCAGGTGGCAGTTTATGCACCGCAGTTCCTCTTCGTTCTGGGTATAATATAAATGTGCGTCCTGGCCCTCTTTGGTCAGTGTGAGCGGGAACAGGTTGGCATGGCAATGAACACATGATTCCTGGAAAACATGATGCTGGGCATATTCAAAAGTTGCTTTTTGCTCCCAGTTAAAATCGGCGCTGTCTTTAAAGATCACTCCGTAAATATCGCGGGTACCTGTTATGATTTTATGCTTCAGATAGCCCTGTCCCTTGGGTGGCAGGTGGCATTCAACGCATCCAATGTGCATCCCCGACTGTGTAACATAATGTGTTGAAAGCCGCCACGATTCCGTTGCATGCGGATGGACATGACACGCTGCACAAAATTCATTTGTGGAAGTGTAATCAACAAATTTATTAAAATAGATGGTGAATAGCAAGCCCGCAGCAAAGCCTAAAAAAAGCACTAAAAGTAATTTTCGTTTCAGAAAAGATATCAACTTCTTTAGCATTCCTTGAGATTTGGTAAAACTGAATGTTTTTGAAATAAATGCCCAAAAATAATAATTTATTAAAGCTCCCAACTACAATTTTAGCAGATTGAGCTTATTTAGAAGCAATCAAATTTAGCCGTCTGCTTTTGTGTAAATGATTGTTTAATTACAGGACGAAGAAATATGCACAGCTACCTATTCAGAACAGGAATTTTTTACCGTATGTTAATGTTTTCGGTTGGGCAAACGGAGTTTTTCGGGATTAATTTATCCGAATTTTGGTATTTTGTCAAAAAGTAATTATATTTGCACCCGCGTTTCAAGAAAATTATTGAACACTTTTAAAAATATACTGCGGGATGGAGCAGTTGG
>CAZVAD010000006.1:32875-47388 GCA_964624645.1 uncultured Mariniphaga sp. | reverse complement strand
CTCACATAAGGCGCTTTTGTGCAGGGAGTGAGACCATTTTGCATGGCAAGTGTATAGAGAAATGGCTTCACGGTTGAACCGACCTGCCGTTTCCCGCCTTTCACCATGTCATACATAAAATATTTGTAGTTGGGGCCGCCGACATAGGCTTTCACTTTTCCCGAATGGGTTTCCATTGCCATGAAGGATGACCGGAACAATCGCAGGTACCATTTCAGGGAATCCATGGGCGACATGATGGTGTCAATTTCTCCTTTCCATGAAAAGAGTGTCATTTCAACAGGAATTTTGAAATTCTCCCGGATTTCGCTGAAGCTCTTTCCCTGGTTGTTGAGTACCCTGTATCGTTCGCTTCGCCGGATTTCGCGGTTTATCAGGTCTTCCGTTTCATCGGCGGTCATATTGTTTGCAAAAGGAGGATTATTCAGGTATTTCATTCCCCCGTCAAATTCGGGCTGAAGATTGTTTCTCAAATGATATTCAACCGATTCCACGGCATATTGCTGCATGCGCGAATCAATGGTTGTGAAAATTCGCAGGCCATCGTTGTACAAATCATAATTCTGCCCATCGGGTTTTATGTTTTTGGAACACCAGCCATACAGGGGATTGGTTTCCCAGTCGAGGGAATCTTCCCTGAATTTCTGCATCTGCCATGAGGGGTAATTTTTCTTGTTGGGTTTTTGTGCAGTCAGTGTCAGCCTCAGGTATTCCCTCAGATACGGAGCAGGGCCGCTTTTGTAGTCCACTTTGTGGAAATTCAGGTCGAGCGGAAGTTGTTTTGTTGAATCCCTTGTTGCACGGGAAATGTACTTATATTTTGCCATCTGGTTCAGCACTACATTCCGGCGCTGCAGAACAAGCTCCGGCCTGCGCACCGGATTATAAAGCGATGAATTTTTAGCCATCCCCACCAGCATGGCTGCCTGATGCAACTGAAGGGAATCGGGTTGAGCGCCAAAATATACGCCTGCAGCTGATTTTATGCCCACTGCCAGATTTAAAAAATCGTATTTGTTCAGATACATGAGGACTATTTCCTCCTTGGTGTAGCTTCTTTCCAGTTTCACCGCAATGACCCACTCCTTAAACTTGCGCATTGCCAGCGCAAAAGGACCCGATAAATTATCGCGCGGAAACAACATTTTGGCAAGTTGCTGGCTGATTGTGCTGCCACCCCCGGAACTTGTGTCTCCGGTAACAATTCCTTTAAAAACCCGCAACAACCCCCGAAGGTCAATTCCTGAATGTTTAAAAAACCTCACATCTTCAGTAGAAATCAACGCGTTAATTAAATATTGCGGGAGATTTTCAAAATTTACAAACGTGCGGTTTTCATGAATAAAATATTTATCAAGCACCTTCCCGTCCTCTGAAAAAATTTCTGAGGCAAGAATATTTGGTGGATTCTCCAGCTCCTCAAAAGTGGGCATAAACCCTAAATATCCTTTGGCAATCATCACAAAAAGTAAAATAACTGAAGCAATAGCCAATAAAAATATTGACCAAAACCAAAGAATATATTTTTTCCAATTTGTCTTTTTTCCTTTATTCATCAAAACATGATTAAATTGCGCAACAAAGATATACGTTTCCCTGTTGGAAGCAATGAAACAAACGTTAACCCAAAGTATGTTATTTTATTTTTTTACAAATAATTAAATCATATTCAGCAAAATAGGACAGACGCAGAGAAAATAAATTTTGAATTTAGCGTTTGATTTTCTTTAATTTGCAGAAATTTTCATAAAAAGGAAAAATATATATGCAGAAAAATCTGGTAATTGTGGAATCACCGGCCAAAGCAAAAACTATTGGAAAATTTTTAGGAAGCGATTATACGGTAACTTCCTGTATGGGGCACATCCGTGATCTGGAGAAAAAAGACCTCGGAATTGATCCGGGGAATAATTATCAACCAAATTATATGGTTACTCCCGACAAAAAGAAAATTGTTGCGGATTTGAAAAAACTGTCAAAGGATGCAGGCACCGTGTGGCTGGCATCTGATGAAGACCGCGAGGGAGAAGCCATCGCCTGGCATTTGAAGGAAGTATTGAAACTCGAACCTGAACGTACCAAACGAATTGCTTTTCATGAAATCACAAAGGAAGCCATTCAGCATTCCATAAAAAATCCCCGTTCCATTGACGATAATCTGGTGAATGCCCAGCAGGCGCGCAGAGTGCTCGATCGGATTGTAGGATTCATGGTCTCGCCCGTTCTCTGGAAAAAAGTGAAACCGGCGCTTTCAGCCGGCAGGGTGCAATCGGTGGCTGTCCGCCTGATTGTGGAACGCGAGCGTGAAATTATGAATTTTAAAACTGAAACATGGTTTCGCGTAACCGGCTCTTTCCTGGTTCAGGGAGAAGATGAAAATCCGGTGGAGTTGAAAGCTGAACTCAACAAGCGTTTTTCTAACAAAAAGGAAGCGGAGGAATTTCTTGAAAAGTGTAAGCAGGCGGAGTTTACGGTAGCCGATGTGGTGAAAAAGCCGGCAAAGCGCCATCCTGCGCAACCTTTTACCACATCAACACTGCAACAGGAAGCCAGCCGGAAACTGAGTTTTTCGGTTTCCAGAACCATGGCTGTGGCACAGCGCCTTTACGAAAGTGGAAAAATCACCTATATGCGAACCGACTCAGTTAACCTTTCAAATTTGGCAATCAACACAGCAAAACAGAAAATCGTTGAGCTTCACGGTGAAAAGTATGTGAAAATCAGAAAATATCAGACCAAATCCAGGGGGGCACAGGAAGCACACGAAGCCATCCGTCCCACCTACATGAGCAATGAAATGGTTGAAGGCACTGCGGACGAACAGCGGCTTTATGATTTAATCTGGAAGCGCACCATGGCATCGCAGATGGCCGATGCTGAGCTTGAAAGAACCACAGTAACGATTTCTGTCTCAACTGCTCCCGAAGTTTTCACAGCCACCGGAGAAGTAATTGTTTTCGATGGGTTTCTCAAGGTTTACATGGAGTCGTCGGATGATGAAAACGGGAGCAGCGCCGGAGGGCATGATATTATTCCTCCCCTGAAGGCAAAAGAAATATTGGAAATGGCTTCCATTGTTGCTACAAAACGATTTTCGCAACGTCCCTACCGGTACACAGAAGCATCGCTTGTAAAAAAACTGGAGGAACTGGGTATTGGCAGGCCGTCAACCTATGCGCCAACCATCACTACCATTCAGAACAGAGATTATGTGGTGAGGCAGGATCACCCCGGAGTGAGTCGTGAATATGAGGTGATTACTTTGGAAAACGATGAAGTTTCCGAGAAAAAACTTTCAGAGATCAGCGGTTCAGAAAAATCAAAACTTTTCCCTACCGATGTGGGGATGGTGGTAAATGATTTTTTAGTTGAGAATTTTGAGCAGATCATGGACTACAACTTCACCGCCAATGTGGAAAAGACATTTGACGATATTGCCGCCGGTAAAAAAGTGTGGAACGAAATGATTGATAAGTTTTATCAGCCTTTCCACAGCCATGTGGAGTTTGTTCTCGAAAATTCCGAACGCTCCAAAGGCGAGCGTATTTTGGGAAAAGACCCCAAAACAGGCAAGCAGGTTTCCGTGAAAATTGGCCGTTACGGGCCGGTAGCTCAATTGGGTGAAACCTCCGATGAGAATGAAAAACCACAATTTGCCAGCCTTCGCGCAGGCCAGCATCTGGAAACCATCACGCTGGAAGAGACCCTTGAATTATTTAAACTTCCCCGTGATCTTGGTGAGTATGAAGACAAAAAGGTTACGGTCAACATTGGCAGGTTTGGTCCATACGTGAGGCACGACAACAAATTCACATCTCTGGCAAAAGAAGATGACCCGTTTACCATCAATTTTGAGCGCGCTGTTGAACTGATTGAAGCCAAAAGGGAAAAAGACCGCAAAGCGGTGATTAAAGTTTTTGAAGAGGAGCCCGAAATCAGGATACTGAATGGAAGATGGGGGCCTTATATTTCATACCAGAAGAAAAATTATAAAATACCGAAAAAAATAAATGCCGAGGAACTGACCCTGGAAGAATGCAGAAAGATAATTGATACAGCGCCGGAGCCCAAAAGCAGAGGCAGCCGGAGAAGGAGCTGATTTTAAAACCAAAATTCAATGTATGAACCTGTCCGATTATTTCTTTCCGGTTGACTTTTCTGCATTTCAAAAATCGGATAACCTGCCGGAAAAACATACTTTAGGTTATGTGGTACAGAAGCAGCGTGCAGCATTTTCCGATGCGTCACTGAAAAAGATGGACGTAGCTCTGATAGGCGTACCTTTTGATGATGGGGAATATTGTAGTAAAAAGCTGTCTGCACCGGATATTGTCAGAAATCAGCTGTATCAGCTTTCCGCATTCAGCAACAAAATCTCTATTGCCGATCTGGGGAATCTGAAACCTGCCCGAAGTAAAAAGGGGATGTATCTGGCATTGCGTGACATTGTGGAATATCTCCTTGGCTTTGGTGTTCTGCCGGTAGTAATTGGAGGAAGCCAGGACCTGACCATAGGTATTTGTGAAGCATTCAGAGGGGAGCCGCTTTTTTGGCTCACCGCGATTGACTCTGTTTTCGACATAAAAAAAGGAGTTGAAAAATCGAGTCCCACAAATTTTCTCACGCCGATTTTCAGAAACTTCACCAACCTTTTTCAGTTTAGCCTCATCGGCTATCAAAATCATCTGGTGAGTGATTCATTTCTTGAAAAAACCGAAGGTTTGGGCGAACACCTCCGGTTGGGCAAATTCAGGGACAATCCTTCGCAGGCAGAGCTGATTTTACGCAACTCCCATGTGGTTTCATTCGATCTTGGAGCAGTAAAAAGCGCTGAAGCTCCGTCAACCGCGCAGAAAAATCCCAATGGCCTGCGCAGCGAAGAAGCCTGTCAACTGGCCAGATACGCCGGTTTAAGCAATAGCATCAAGGCTTTTGGGTTATTCGGGGGGCAGTTTACAAAAACAGAGCTTTTATCGCCAAAGCTTGCTTCAGAAATCATCTGGTATTTTCTTCAGGGAGTTTCACAAAGAACCGGCACATTGAAGAAAATAGTATATAGGGCAGAGATTGAAGGCCTTGAAAATCCGGTTGTTTTCAAGAAAGATGAGGCATCCGGGCAGTGGTGGTTCGAGATTCGCTCAATCACCGGAAAAATAATGGAGATTGCCTGCTCGGAAGAAGATTACCGTCTGGCAGCATCAAATGAAATCCCCGAAAGATGGTTAAGTTATGTTCAAAAATTGGATAGCTTTTAAAATAATAAAAAAATGGCAGCGTTCTTTGCATAACGAATTGACATATTTTGTTGCAGACAAGAATTTTTTATTTCTTTAACATGAATTGAAAATATATTTATGCCGCATACAGACAGAGGTGTGAAAAAATTTATTTCTTTCCTATATTTGCTGATTATTTTGGGAATGGAGGTTTCTGCCCAGGCAGACCCTCAGTTTACAAACAATATGTTTTATAAATTGGGCGTAAACCCGGGATATGCAGGTGCGGAAAATGCATTAAATGGAATAATTTTAAACCGTTTTCAGTGGGAAGGAATGAAAGGGGCTCCCAAAACGCTTGTTTTCAGTGCTGATGCTGCTGTAAATGTTCTTGGAGCTCCGGGTGGAGTAGGGCTAAACATTATAAGTGACCAATTGGGATTTGCAAAAAACATAATCGTAAACGGCAATTATGCCTACAAGGCAGAGTTAGGTTTCGGAACGTTGGGAATCGGCGTATCCCTTGGTGCGTATAGCCAAAGCATCAACGGGGATTGGCAGATTCCTGAAGATGATCATGGGATATACACACAGCCCGGCTCTGACCCCGGAATTCCGCAGGCAGAAACCAGTCAGGTAGCTTTGGATGTGGGTAGTGGATTATACCTGTCATCGGGCAAATATTTTTTGGGTCTGTCTGCCACGCATCTGAATCAGGCGACAATTGAATACGACGAGACGGCACGGAGTTATCTGACAAGGCATTACTACCTGATGGGCGGGTACAATATTAAGTTAGGTGATCCGTTATTTGAATTGCGTCCTTCGTTTCTGTTTAAAACCGATGCGGCCGGATGGCAGTTGGATGTGAATGCCAATCTTGTTTTTGATGACCGCTTCTGGGGGGGATTGTCCTACAGAATTAATGACGCAGTTGTTGTGCTCATGGGACTTGAACTGGCCAATGGGCTGAAAGTGGGCTATTCATTTGACCTGGTTACGTCAGCTATCGGGTATTACGGATGGGCATCGCACGAATTTTTTGTGAGTTACGCAGTGAATCTTGAGAGGAACCGTAACCAGAAATATAAAAGTATAAGATTTTTATAAAGAAAGCCATATATTTGAACTATGAAAAGACTTTTTTTAATAACAGTTGCACTTTCTTCACTTTTCACCTTTACAGGTTGCAGCCACTCCGGTAACGGAGAGCTGGTAGGAGTGCAAAACCGAAAAAAATGGCGTGAAACACAACCCTACGGAATGGTTTATGTCCGAAGGGGCAGTTTTAATATCGGTCCGAGCGATCAGGACCCTGCCATGGCAGGTGTAGCAACCAAAACGGTCTCCCAGGATGCATTCTGGATGGATGATACCGAAATCACCAATAACGAGTACCGCCAGTTTGTTCACTGGGTGAGGGATTCCATTGCCCGGCAGATGTTAGGCGAGCAATATCCCGAATTTCTCATCACGGAAACCCGGCAGGGGGTTCCCCTTGACCCGCCAAGAGTGAACTGGAGGGAGAAAATCAAATGGAACGACCCCGACCACCAGATGGCAATGGAAGATTTATACATTCCGGAGAACGAACGCTTCTTCGGGAAAAAAGAGATTGATGCACGGAAATTAATGTATGAATATTGGTGGATTGACTTGCAGCAGGCTGCCCGCCGCTCCAACAGCTATAACTTTGAATCGCAGCGCTACGAAGGAAACGTTTACGATATCAACGGAGAGCTGCGTCCCATCGAAAACCGCTCATCGTTCATAATGAATGATCAGGTATATGTCTATCCCGACACCCTTGCATGGATACGCGATTTTACCTACTCCTACAACGAACCCTGGGCAACGCGCTATTTCTGGCATCCCGGATTTGATGAATACCCGGCTGTGGGAGTCACCTGGAAACAGGCGCTGGCATTTTGCAACTGGAGAACAAAAATTCAGACCGACTACCTTTCATCCAAGCGGCAGCCGGGTCTGCAGGCTTACCGGCTACCGACCGAAGTGGAATGGGAATATGCAGCGCGCGGCGGAAAAGACTTTTCCATGTATCCATGGGGAGGCTACTATGCACGCGACAAAAAGGGGGTTTTCCTTGCCAACTTCAAACCGTTGCGGGGGAATTATGCTGAGGACGGTGGAATCATCACTATGAAAGTCGGAAGTTTTGAACCCAATGAATATGGCCTTTACGATATGGCGGGGAATGTGGCTGAATGGACAGAAACGGCTTTCGATGAAGCAGGATACAGCTACTTCAGTGATTTAAATCCCACCTTTACATACAATGCCCGCCCCGATGATCCGCCGGTTATGAAACGGAAAGTAATCCGCGGTGGCTCGTGGAAGGATGTTGCCTACTACACTCAGGTTTCTACACGGAGTTTTGAATATCAGGACTCCACCAAATCATATATAGGCTTCCGTTGTGTGCGGTCAACCTTTGGTGATGAGTTCAAATAAGTTAGTTATTAATACAATTATCTCTGCAAAATGAATTTTGGTGAAATATTTAAAACAAAACGCTGGAAAACCTTCATGGGTTATATCTATGGATGGGGTGCATCCATCGTGATGATTGGTGCATTATTCAAACTCCAGCACTGGCAATATTCCGGTCTTTTGCTCACTATAGGGCTTGTAACCGAAGCCATAATCTTCTTTTTGTCGGCTTTTGAACCGCCGCTCGACATGCCGGAATGGTCAAAAGTGTATCCCGAATTAAGAGATGATTATGAACTGTCGGAGTTAGATGAGTTCAGACCTGCAGGGAAGAATGGGCTTTCCCAGTTGCTTGCCTCATCTGAGCTGACACCCGAATTGCTGGATAAAGTGGGCAAAAGCCTGACCGACCTCACTTCCACGGCAAAAGGAATCAGCGACATATCTTCGGCAACACTGGCCACCGATATGTATGTGAAAAATATGAGTACGGCATCGGAATCCATGAGTTCGCTCTCCGAAATCAACAAGCGCGCCAACGAAATTGTGAATACTTCCGTTGAAAAGCTTGCCCAGTCCTACTCATCAACTTCTGATCACATTGCCGAGACCGGAAAAGACTCAATTGAAAAACTTCACAAAAGCAGTGAGGAGTTTTCTACTAAACTGATAGAGACAGGTAAAAAATTGTCAGAAACTGTGAATGGCGCTTCTGCAACATTCACCTCTGAGTTGAAGAATATCGGGGAAAACTCGAAGAGTTATGCATCGCACCTTGAAAAACTGAATAAAAATATTCTGACATTGAATGAAAATCTTGAGCATCAGCTAAAACAGTCACAAACTCAATTTGATGCCAACAAGAAATTCAGCGATGATTTAATCCGGATCAATGAAATACTCTCTTCATCGGTTAATGAATTACAGAAATATAAAGAGAATGCAGAGCAGTTGAACAAGCACCTGGGAGAGTTGAATACTATTTATGGAAACATGCTTGGCGCTATGCGTTACACTAACAAGTAATCTGAAGTAACAGGAATTATGGGTTCAAAGAATTGTCCGGAAACTCCCCGGCAAAAAATGATAAACATGATGTACATTGTACTCACTGCAATGCTTGCTCTCAACGTTGCAGCCGAAGTACTTGATGCATTTAAAGTTGTCAATATCAGTCTGCTTGAGACCTTTAAGGTGGTGGACATGAAAAATGCCCAGGTGTATGCCCGCTTTGAGCAGGCGATGGCTGAAAACGCAACAAGAGTCAGGGAGTGGAAGGAAAAAGCCGACCAGGTAAAACTCAAAACCGACAATTTCATCACTTATCTTTCATCCATAAAAGAGGAGTTGGCCACCAAATCAGGCTATAAGACAATAGGTCCGAACGTTTTGCTGGATCAGGAAGATTTTTATCTGGTAACCATGGCCGGAGATACAATTGTTCTTACTAAACCTGATGACTTAAATGTACCTTCTGAATTTTTAATTACACAAAAAAAGGCCACCGACTTAAAAGAGGAAATTGAAAAATACCGGGCTGAACTGATTTCACTTATTGACGAATCAGACACTGAGCTTATTCACACAGTAAAAAGCGCCCTGGACACATCCGACCCGCCGGTCAACTACAGGGAAGGCGGCGAGAGTAAATCGTGGGAAACCGAACACTTCCTCGACAAACCGCTTGTGGCCATTTTAACGCTTCTTTCCAAGATACAGATTGATGTCAAAAACTCAGAAGCAAATCTTATCAACTACCTGTTTTCACAAATTGATGCCGGTTCGTTCCTTTTCAACAAGCTTGGAGCGCAGGTCATTCCAAATTCAAACGTCATTTTGCAGGGCGATGAATATGTGGCAGATGTGTTTTTAGCTGCTGAGGATACCACGCAGCAACCCGAAATTTTGATTAATAACCGGGAAGTTCCGGTCAAGGACGGAAAAGCGACCTACCGGATTAAAACTTCCGAGCCGGGCGTTTTCAGCTGGAGCGGGCTTATCAAATACAAAACTCCCGGAGGAGTTATCAAAAGCTATCCGTTCCGGCAGGAATATCAGGTTACTCAGCCCAGCGTAACGATGTCGGCCACACGTATGAACGTGTTCTACAGAGGGCTGGACAATCCGTTTGATGTCGGCGCCGGCGGAATCCCACATGAAAACCTTGAAGTGACCATGACAAACGGCAAAGTTCTGCAACGTGGCGACGCTTTTATTATTCAGCCCAATGAGCTGGACGAACAGGGACGCCGGACAACCGTTACAGTGCATGCCAAAATTGGCAATGAAAGAAGACTCCTTGGCTCAACCAACTGGCGGGTAAAAAGAGTTCCCGACCCCATTGCCAAAATTGCCGGGCAGGCCGGCGGTTCCATCAGAAAAGAACGCCTGCTGGCAGAAGACGGAGTGCTTGCCGAACTGGAAGATTTTGATTTTGATTTTAAATATACGGTAACCCAGTTCAGAGTAGAAATTTCAGCAGCCGGAGGCTATGTGAATTTCTTTGAAAGCCCATCAAACCGATTTACCGATGAACAAAAAAATCAGTTCAGAAGACTGAACCCCAATAGTTTAATTTATATTGCAAATATCAAGGCAATCGGCAGCGACGGCGTCACCCGCGACCTCGACCCGATTTCGTTTAAAATACAATAACTATGAGAAAAATCATTGCATATACCGGAATTTTTATTTTCCTGCTTGGCTTTTCAGCCAGGAATGCAGATGCCCAGATTGTGAACGGCGCATACAGTTCTACGGATATTTCGGAGAAAAAACCAATGCCCTTGCCGGCAGTCAGGGAAGCAGATGTGCTGTGGTCAAAAAAAGTCTGGCGAATCATTGACCTGAGAGAGAAAATGAATCTGCCGCTTTACTATCCCACCACCGAAACTGACGGGCTGAAAAACCTGATTGCTCTTCTGCTGGACGGGATTGAAAGCGGACTTATCACCCCCTACGATGCCCGGCTTGATGATGATTTCAAAGTGCCGATGACTTTTGAGCAGGTTCAGGAAGCCTTTGGCGCAGAAGAATCCACCGAAGAAACCATTGATTTTGATACCGGCGAACGGAAAATGGTAACCATTCAGGGAGAGATAAGACCCGGGGAGATCAAACAGTACATGATCAAGGAAGAGTGGTATTTTGACAAACAATCTTCTTCTTTGAATGTGCGAATTATCGGAATCTGTCCGATCCGTGAATTTACCAGAGATATCGATCAGGCCGGTCAGGTTCAGCGGACAAAAGTCTTCTGGGTTTATTATCCGGAAGCAAGAAACCTGATGGCAACAAATAAAGTGCTGAATCCATACAATCAGGCTCAGTCCATGTCGTATGACGATCTTTTTATCAAGAGATTTTTCAACAGCTACGTTGTTAAAGAATCCAATGTTTATAACAACCGCGACATCAGCGCTTACCTGAGCGGAAAGGATGCAATGCTTGAATCAAAACGCATTGAGAACGATATTTTCAATTTTGAACAGGACCTTTGGGAATATTAATACGAAAAAATTAACAAATCCGGGGATGTACTGACAGGCAACACGTTTCGGTACATCCCTTTTTTGAGCTACGCAAATATCAGTTAATTACCTATTGAGTTTTTGAGCAATAACAGAATGAAAAAAGCAACGGTATATATCATCTTATTGGGAGGTTTGCTTTTCCATTCATGCAAAAATGAAATCAATCAATTTCTTCCGGGCGGAGGACGTAATTCCAGAAACTGGTTTGAACCTATCCCCTACGGTATGGCATATATTCCGCGAGGCTCTTTTGTGCTCGGCCCATCAGATGATGAGGTGGATATTTTCAATAATAGTTCAAAAAGAGTTTCCGTTGAATCCTTTTGGATGGATGACACGGAAATCACCAATAACGAATACCGGCAGTTTGTTTACTGGGTGCGCGACTCGATTGCCCGCAGCCTTTTGGCGCAGGCCTATCCGGAGTTCATGCACACCGAAACACCGAAAGGAGTTCCTCTCAGCCAGCCGGTTCTCAACTGGCGTGAAAAGATTAACTGGAAAAATGAAGACTATCTTCAGGCAATGGACGATTTGTTTATGTCGGAGCATGAGCGCTTTGCTTTCAGCAGAGAGATTGATCCAAGAAAACTTGTATATGAATATGGCTGGATAGACTTTAAACAGGCCGCCCGCCGGACAAACAGCTACAATCACGAAGAGCGTCGGTATGAAGGCAGCATTGTGAACCAGCAGGGGGAGACCATTCCCATTGCCAACCGGAGTTCTTTTCTGATGCGTGAATCAGTTCCGGTTTATCCCGATACTTTATGCTGGATACGGGATTTCACCTACACTTACAATGAACCTTATACCCTTAAATATTTTTCCCACGTCGGATTTGACAACTATCCGGTGGTGGGGGTTACCTGGAAGCAGGCCAAAGCATTTTGCAACTGGCGCACCAACATGCAGCAGGAATTCAGCGGCAGGTTTAACGATGCGCCTGCCCATGCTTACCGGCTGCCAACAGAAGCGGAATGGGAATATGCCGCCCGGGGCGGTTTAAACAACTCAATATATCCGTGGGGAAGCTATTATACCCGCACCGATAAAGGGTGTTTTGTCGCCAATTTTAAACCGATGCGCGGAAATTATGTGGCAGACAGCCCCACAACCACCAATGCCATGATGGTGGGGCAGTTTGACCCCAACAATTACGGATTGTATGATATGGCAGGCAATGTGGCCGAATGGACAAGCAGTGCATTTTATGAAGCCGCTTATGACAATATGAGCGATTTTAATCCTGAGCTGGAATATGAAGCCCGCCCGGATGATCCGCCCGTGATGAAAAGGAAGGTCATCAGGGGGGGATCATGGAAGGATGTCAGCTATTTTATCCGCAACTCCACCCGGACTTTTGAATATCAGGACACAGCAAAATCCTATATTGGATTTCGCTGTGTGAGAACTTCCTTCAGAAAAGAACTGCAGCAATAGATGCTCAGATATATTTCAGAAAACGGGTGAATTTTCAGTTTACAAATGAAAACACGCAACGTTTTCCGTTTCTTCATTCAATTTTTCACAGACTGATATTGATTCCTGTAAAAACAGTTGCTCCCGGCATAGTATAATAACGGTTCACCTGATATTTTTCATTCAGCAGATTTTCTCCGCTCACATACCATCTCAGGTTTCGTGTAATGGGATACATCGCCTTGGCTTTTATTAAAGTATAGCTTTCGTTTGTTACAACCGGTGATGGGTCATTGTCCAGATTCACTATTCGTTGCAGGCTGGCATTGAGCTGTAACTTCCCCGGCTGATAATTTGCACTTAAATAGAGATGATGCTCAGGCGTTGCATAAACCGGATTTTCCATGTGAATATAGCTGTATGTTGCCTGAAGTCCGAGATTTTTAACCGGTCGGGCATTCACAAGCGCCTCAATCCCTTTGTTGTTGATTTCCCCGGCATTGAGCAGCCCTTCCATGGGAACAGTGATGATCAGGTTATCTCCCTGAATGGAGAAAAAAGTCAGTTCGGCATGAAGCTTTCCGCGGTAAAATGTATTGGAAATTCCGGTTTCCATATTGATTATACTTTCGGGACTCAATTTGGGATTCGGCCCCCAGAGGAACAGCTCGCGAATGGTGGGACTGCGAAATCCTTTGGAGACATTTCCCTTCCATGTGGCGTCACCGGCAAACTTCCATGCAAATCCGGCAGAGGGCACCGGATGGTTCCCGTAAACACTGTGATGTTGCAGACGAATTCCGGCGTTGAGTGTAAAATTTTCCTTTAGGGTTTGCTGCATGAAACCGTAAATTCCGGTTTCGGTTACCACGGTATCGGCAAAAACAGCACCGGCGCCATTCATTGCCAGCAGATTTTCAGCCATTCCTCCGTAATTCATGTGATCCATCCCGATGGTCAGGTTGTTTCCTTTGAAAAGCCTGAACGATTCATAGAGGTTCAACCCATAATTGTGGTCGGTGGAATGAAATCCGTCCGTGATGTTGTGCTCCCCGAAATTGTAAAAAACCTTCAGTGCCCCGCTTGCTTTTTCAAGTTCGTTCAAAAAAGTGAAAGCCCAGTAGCCACGGGTGATATCTATGCGTTCTCCCGCGTTGGCATTTATCGTATCGGGACCCGGATCGGATGCCTTGAAAGCGGCTAAACTGAAATCGGTATTTAATTGAAATCGGGAACCCAGATCGTACCCCAGTTTCACATAGCCGTTTTTTATTTTAAAGTCGGAATTTTCCCGGTGGCCATCTGTGCGGTCGTGGTTTCCGGAAGCAAAGACAGAGAATTTGTTCTTTTTATATCCGCCCGAAACCATGTATTTCTGCGTGTTGAAGGAGCCATAAGATAGGCGTGCATTTCCTCTGGCGCCGTCAGTCGCCTGCTTTTTGGTAATGATGTTGATAACCCCGCCCATGGCATTGGAGCCGTAAAGAATAGAGGCCGGGCCGCGGATGACTTCCACCCGCTCGGCATCGGATGCCACATAGGAGTCGGGAAGCGGGTGCCCCATAATTCCCATAAACTGCGGATGCCCGTCAATGAGCATCAACACTCCGGTGGTGGGCGAACCGCCCACGCCGCGAATGGAAATCTGCCCGGCAGCGCCATCGGCAACACCAAAACCGGTAACTCCGCGCTCGGTCACGAAAAGTCCGGGAACTTTTCCATTCAAGACCGGCAGCAGCGCAGATTCATCGCTTTCCTCAATCTGTAGCCTGTCAATGACCGACACGGCCATCGGTACGTTGTTCCGGCTCACGCCAACATGCGTTCCGGTTACAACGATCTCATCAATTTTTACCGTGTCAATTACGTTTTCAGCGCTCTGCCCAAAAAC
>CAZVAD010000006.1:0-32775 GCA_964624645.1 uncultured Mariniphaga sp. | reverse complement strand
TAGCCGGCCTGAATTTCAAATGATTTTTTGTGAATATCCGATTTGCTTTGATCGAAAACCAACAATACGGCTCCGGCAACAATATTGTCGCATTTCCACTTCTCCTCCACCAGATTTTTTTCAATGAGATGCCGGATAGCCTGCGAACGGTTGGAGAAATTATTCTCTTCCACATAGTCGTCAAGCGCATGCAGCAACTCCTCATCTAATGAAACGCCAAAGCGGGTTACGGCCATAATGTTACCTTTTGAGAATTTCGTGGCACAAACATAGAAAAAATTTTAAAACAGCCATCTTTTATTTTTCCAGTTCTTTCCACACCAGAGCGCTTGCCCCAAGAATGGCAGCATCTCCTGATTTGAGTTGAGAAGGAAGCAATTTAACCTTATTTTTATACATGGGCAGCAGGTGCTTTTCCATATTTTCCCGTGTGGGTTTAAAGAGCATTTCGCCGGCTGCGGTTGGTCCTCCAAACAGGAAAATTGCCTCCGGGCTGAGGTAATGAACCGTGTTTGCCAATCCCATCCCTAACCATTCACCTGTTTTTTCAAACACTTCCAGGGCAATTTTATCGCCTTGCAATGCTGCTTCATAAATCATTTTGGCATCCAGCTCATTGTAGGATTTTTCGGCAAGCAGGCTGTCGGCGATATTAAATTGCAGCATCAGTTCAAACGCTGTGCGCTTCATTCCATAGGCGGAGCAATAGGCTTCAAGATGGCCTGAGGCGCCGCATCCGCATTTTCTTCCGTTTGGAACAAGAATCGTGTGCCCGCATTCGCCGGCAAAACCATCGTGTCCGTAAACCAGGTCGCCATTCACGATAATTCCGGCGCCGACACCGGTACCAATTGTAAACATGACAAAGTTTTTCATCCCTTTGCCACCGCCATAAATCAGCTCACCCAAAGCAGCGGCATTTGCATCGTTGGTCAGCGCCATTGCCTGCATATCAGGAAAATGGGCGCGCAACAATTCAATCAGATGAATCACTCCTTTGAATGAAAGATTGGGAGCATACTCTATGTCTCCGGTATAATAATTTCCGCAAGGCGCGCCAATTCCAATGCCGGAAAATTCAACTTCTTCGTTAAGCAGTCTTGCCGAATGCATCATTTCCTTAATCACTTGTGATAAATCATCAATATACCGGTGAATATCGCCATGGGCAGGAGTCGGTAGGTTCCCTTTCAACATCACATTCCCGTCAGAATCAACAATGCCGATTGTGGTGTTTGTGCCGCCAATATCCACTCCGATTGCAATTTTTTTCATTACCACATTTCTTAAAATAAATGACACAAGTTGTGAAATACAACTTCGGATGACAAAATTAAAAATATTAACCTACTTTGCCGGAAAGCAGCTATTCTTCCAGATATGAATTCAGATTTCATCGAAAATTGTTAATAATCTGTATTTTTGTAGATTATTTGGAACAGTGAATCTGTTCGTATGCAAAAACTTTTCAAAATATTATTTCGGGGAATAGGCTGGATTCTGCTTTTACCGGTATATTTTTACAAATATGCCATTTCTCCTTTGACGCCTGCAAGTTGCCGCCACACGCCAACCTGCTCGGAGTATGCCATTCAGGCAATTAAAATTCATGGTCCGTTCAAAGGTTTCTGGCTGGCTACGCGAAGAATTGCAAGATGCAATCCGTGGGGAACGCACGGATATGACCCGGTTCCGCCAAAAATCAAAATCGGCGTTGAAAAATGGAAAGGATAAACTAATTTAGCGCTATCTTGTTTAATCTGGTCAAAATCCAACAGTCATGACAAAAAAAATATTAATCGTTACGGCAGCAGTGTTCTTTCTGTTTGCCTGCTCTCCGCGCAAAAGAGGGGACAATGAAAAACCCATTGTAACCGTGAGTATTATTCCTCAGAAAACATTTGTTGAAAAAATTGCCGGCGATGATTTTGATATTCAGGTTCTGGTTCCGCACGGCGCAAGTCCGGAATCCTACACTCTGGTTCCTTCACAGTTAAAGCAAATTTCACATTCCGGTGCTTGGTTCCGGCTCGGTTATATTGGTTTTGAACTTTCATTGTTTGATAAGGTAAAAGAAATTAACCGGAATATGCAGATTGTAGATCTTTCAGAAGGGCTTGATCTCATCCGGGGAGAAGAAATTCACCATGGCGACCACACTCATCCCGGTGGCGTTGACCCACATTTCTGGGTTTCGCCTAAGCGGGTGAAACAGATGGCGGAGAAAATGGCCGAGGCCCTCGGAAAAATTCAACCGGAAAGAAATAAAATCTATCAGGAAAACTACCGGAAATTTGCCGGCGAAATTGACCGGCTTGATGCTGAAATCAGTAATGCCCTGAGAGATTATCAGGGAAAAGCGTTTGTAACCTTTCATCCCAGCCTCACTTATTTCGCGCATGATTACGGACTTGTGCAATATACCCTGGAATCGGGAGGAAAGGAGCCTACTTCGCAGCATATGGCCAAAGTGATTGATCTGGCGCGCGAGCAAAACATAAAGGTGATTTATATCCAAAGCGAATTCGACAATGAAAATGCACGGGTTTTTGCCGAGGAAATCAAAGGGAAAATCATTGAAGTGAAGCCTTTAAGTCCTGATTGGGCGAAGAACCTGCTGGAAATGACAAATTTATTTATTGAGAATTTTTGATGGAACCTTTAATTAAAATAGAAAACCTCACCTTGGGTTACGATAAAGCGCCGGTACTTGAAAATGTAAATCTTAAAGTTTTTGAGCAGGATTTCATTGGAGTGATTGGACCGAACGGCGGAGGAAAAACAACATTCATCAAAGCAATTTTGGGCTTGATAAAGCCCATGCACGGAGAAATTCTGTTCCGTAGTGATATCAATAAGAAAAGAAAACCTATAGGGTATCTTCCTCAGGTTAAGCATTTTGACCGAAGTTTCCCCATCACTGTTTCTGATGTTGTACGTTCCGGTTTAATCATGGAGAATTCCCGAAAAATCAATGCCGGAAATGTTCGTGATAAAGTGGAAAAACTGCTTCAGGAAATGGGAATTCACGATATCCGGAATAAGGCTATTGGTGAGCTTTCAGGAGGCCAGATGCAACGGGTATTTTTGTGCCGCGCCCTGATCAGCAACCCGAAGGTGCTGATTCTTGATGAACCCGATACCTTTGTGGACAATCGTTTTGAAGGTGAACTGTATGAAAAACTGAGGCAACTAAACGAGAAAGTGGCCATAGTGCTGGTGTCGCATGACGTCGGTACCATTTCGAGCTATGTGAAGACCATTGCCTGTGTGAACCGAGAACTGCACTATCATCCCGATAATAAAATCACACAGGAACAGCTGAACAGCTACAACTGCCCCATTAAATTGATAACACACGGAGAAGTTCCGCACACCGTATTGAAACACCACGATTAACATGAATAATTTTATTGAACTTTTCGCATACGAGTTTTTTCAAAAGGCGTTTCTTGCTGCAGTATTTGCAAGTATATCATGCGGAATAATAGGAAGTTACATCGTTTCGCGGCGAATAGTATTCATCAGCGGAGGAATAACACACGCATCTTTCGGTGGAATTGGACTTGCATTTTTATTGGGTTTCAGCCCGATAGCCGGTGCAGTAATTTTTGCTGTCGGCTCAGCTCTGGGAATTCAGTTTTTCACCAAGGTGGCACGCGTTCGCGAAGACTCTTCCATCGCAATTTTCTGGTCGTTAGGCATGGCGTTGGGCATTATTTTCGTGTTTATGACTCCTGGATATACCCCAAATCTGATGAGCTATCTTTTTGGAAATATCCTGACGGTAACTGTTTCAGAACTAATTTGGATGTTTATTCTGAATGTGGTCATTATCCTCTTCTTTTCCCTTTTCTTCAAAGAGATTCTCTATGTGGCTTTTGATGAGGAGTTTGCAAAAGCTGCCGGGCTGCCGGTTTCATTGATCAATTATTTGGCTATAACTCTTGTTGCTCTGACAGTGGTACTGAATATTCGTGTGGTTGGAATTATTCTGATTCTTTCGCTGCTCACCATTCCACAGGCCATTGCAAATCTTTTCACTAAAAAGTTTAAAAACCTGCTCCTGCTTTCCAGTTTCTTTGCGTTCACGGGGACTATCATTGGTTTGTATGTTTCCTATTTTCTTGATATTCCTTCCGGAGCAACTATCATTTTCACTCTTGTAGTAATGTTTGGCTTGCTGAAGCTTTATAAACATTTCTTCTGACCCCGGACTCTGCCCATTATTTTAATTCAGCGAAAAATGACATCATGAAAAATTCATGATTTTTCGTAATTAAAAAATATTTTTTTCTTTAAAAATACTTGTCTTGTGAACAAAAGTTCATTAGTTTTGCAATGAACTAAAGGGAAGTTCTATGAGCAGGCGTACCGAGGGGGCTCTCTGTAATCTGCAAATATGTCCGAAATGTGAGAACAAAACAGCCGGACAAAGAAGAAGCTATTCAATCAAACATTAAAAATATAAAATGAAAATTGCCATCACGTCAACAGGAAATAATTTACAGTCAACCCTTGACCCGAGATTCGGGCGGTGTGCCTATTTTGTGATTTATGACACTGAAACCAAAGCCACAGAGTTTATTCCAAATCCGAATATTGATGCAATTGACGGCGCCGGGCCTGCATCCGTGCAGTTGGTCGCTTCGCGGAATATCTCAAAGGTTGTGTCGGGAGAGTTCGGCATGAAAATCAAATCCCTGTTCGACAGTTTGAAAGTACAAATGATTCTGATGAAGAAGAAAAAGACCATTGAAGAGATAATCGAGTTGTTTAATCATTAAAAAAGGAGGTTGAAAATGCCAAATTTAGATGGGACCGGACCAATGGGTAATGGACCCATGACCGGAAGAAGGATGGGAAATTGCTCTCAGAATGAACCCGGAAGGGCAGATTTCTTTGGAAGAGGTTTCCGCGGAAGAGGAAGAGGCGCCGGAGGCCGGAGAAATCCTGAAAACCAACAGCGTTTTCGCAGAGGTCAATAATTCCCGAAGCCGTTTTCCGGGATAATCCGGAAAGCGGTTTTTTTAAAATACTTTCTGAAATTTCAAAGACCAAATAAGAAACACATGAAAAAGATTTTTGCAATTCCGTTGGAGAATGGAGTACTATGCAGGCATTTCGGCCACTGCCAGGCATTTGCGATTATTGAAACATCCGGTGGGAAAATTACCAAAATTTCTGAGGCCATTCCTCCGGAACATGTTCCGGGGCTATATCCCCGTTGGGTTGCCGGGTTTGGAGTAACTGACGTAATTGCCGGCGGAATGGGTCAAAAGGCAATCGCCCTTTTTAACGAGCAGAATATCAATGCATTTGTGGGAGCTCCTGTTGGAACAGCCCGTGAGCTTGTGGAGGATTTTCTGAACAACAGGCTGGAGCTCAGTGCAAATTATTGCGATCACTAAGGAGACAGCCATGAAAATTGCAGTAGCCAGCGGTAAGGGAGGAACCGGAAAAACGCTGTTGGCAACCAACCTTTTCTTTGCTT
Source organism: uncultured Mariniphaga sp. (assembly GCA_964624645.1). GTDB lineage: Bacteria > Bacteroidota > Bacteroidia > Bacteroidales > Prolixibacteraceae > Mariniphaga. The sequence continues at coordinate 27,281 of CAZVAD010000006.1, read as the reverse complement.
TAAGCGATAAAAACCATTCATTGTGCCTGCTCGACTGTGATGCCGAAGAACCCAATGACCTGATGTTTTTCGATACACAGGTTACAGAAGATTTTGAGGTTACCCAAAAGGTGCCGGTCATTGATGTTGACCAGTGTACTTATTGTGGAAGGTGCCAGGAATATTGTGCTTACAATGCGATTTTCCTTATAAAAAAAGCCAGACACATTCAGGTGATTGATGATCTTTGCCATGGTTGCGGCGCCTGTCTGGTTGCCTGCAATGATGGTGCAATCACTGAAAAAGATGTGGTTTTAGGGAAGGTCAGCAGACATAAAACGCCGGGGAATGGCGATATTATTGAAACGAGAATAAGAGTGGGCGTATATTCTCCGGTGAATGTAATCAAAGCCGGAATAAAGTCGGTAAAAAAATATGACCTGGTCATCATGGATTCGCCGCCGGGAACTTCCTGTCCTTTTATCCATACGGTTTATGCTGCCGATTTTATAATTCTCATCACGGAACCAACTCCTTTTGGACTGAGCGATCTGAAACAATCGGCAGAAACTTTAAACAGCATGAATAAAAAGTATGGCGTTGTCATCAATAAAGCTGGATTGGGAAATGCTGATGTTTATGAATACCTGAATGAAAATAAAATTCCGTTGCTTCTGGAAATTCCGTTTGACAAAAACATTGCAGAAATCTATTCCAACGGTAAATTACTTGCTCAGCAACGACCGGAGTTTAAAAATCAGCTTAAAAATATGTTTGCACAAATAATAAGAGATCATGGAAATAGCAATAATCAGCGGTAAGGGAGGAACCGGAAAAAGCTCGATAAGTGCGGCATTTGCAACGTTAACCCAAAAGGTTGTTCTGGCAGATTGCGATGTGGATGCTGCAAACCTGCATATCCTGTTCGAGCCGACTCACGAGGAAGAGGAGAAATATATTTCGGGTGAACTGGCGGTTATTGACTATGACAAATGTACAAACTGCGGATTGTGTATCTCCTATTGCCGTTTTGATGCACTTGATTATAACAGCGAGAATCTGGTGGAAGTGAATGATATTTATTGCGATGGGTGTCAGCTCTGTTCACGGATTTGTCCTGAAGAAGCGATTGAAATGGTGAAAAATGATAAAAGCCGCATGTATTCGGGAGCTTTCCGAAATGGCAGGATGGTTTACGGCAGACTGGCTCCGGGTGAAGAAAATTCGGGAAAACTGGTCAGCCGGGTTCGTGAAAAGGCTAAAGAAATTGCACAAAAACACAAGCTGGAAACCATTATTATTGACGGACCTCCCGGAATCGGCTGTGCAGTAATCTCTTCAATTACCGGGGTTGATTACGTTATTGTGGTAGCAGAGCCAACCATTTCCGGCTTGCATGATCTGAAAAGAACTCTTGAAATCACAGAAAAATTTAATGTTAAAACACGGGTTATTCTCAACAAAAGCGATCTGAATGTTCAGATTTCAGAAGAGATTGAAAATCATTGCAACAGCAGAAGTATTCCTGTTATTGCTTCTCTGAAATTTCAGTCGCAGGTTGTGGAGGCAATGGTAAACAAGAAGAGTATTGTGGAATTTGCTCCCCGTTCATTGATTGCCAGACAACTGGAAAAAGTATTTAATTCAATAATTGAGTAAAAAGATATGGAAAACTCCGGTACTTGTTTTAAGGTAAAGGCTGTTCAATTCTTTTTACCAATTTGATTCCCACCGGGCAATTCAGGCATTTCTTTTTGTCGCAGTGCCTGGTTTTCAGTTGCAACAACGCCTGACTGTCGAAAGCGGATTTCAGTTCAACACCCAATGTTTTCCACTTTTCAGTGATTGAATTGCTTTCCGGCGGAAGCTTTTCCAGAAAATCCAGCGCCCGGTCTTTGAGATGATGCTGATTTTGATTTTCCCCATAAACAAATAAAAAAGGCACAACGATGTTGATGATGAGTATGTTGATAGCGCTCTCACCTAACTTTTTCGGATATTTTCTTTCGGAAGGTTTATTGAAACGGTAATGAGAATCCCAGTACCCGGAAGATTTTACCCTGAAAAGATTTTTTAATTCCTCTATGGTTTCAGTTTTTACAATTTTTGAAAACAGTCCGCTCGAACGGTGAATGAGCGCTGCAAACTGCGAAATCCGTATTTCGGGAAAATTTCCGGGCCGCATTCTCATGTGCTTCCAGAGATGAGGCTCTACGCTGTTCAGTTTGTACTTTTTTTGTAAAAAGTCAAACTCTTTACGTAAATCTATAAAGTATGAATCGCTAAAAAGCTCTTCGCTCAAAAGTCCGGAGGAACCAAAAAGCAGGGATTCCAACTGATAGATGCTGTCTTTATGTTTGCCAAGGATTTTCATGGGGACTGCTTTTGCCAAAAGCTCAAAAGGCACGGCATTCACCTTGAATCCAAACATTCGTGCCAACAGCTGGTAAAAAGTTTCGTTCCAGTTTTGCCGGTTTTGCTCCAGCAGACCGATAATTTCACCGGTTTTTTCCTCAAGGCGTTCAACCATCAGCCGGTGGAATCCCAGTTGAAGCATTGCAGGATTCACAAGGTGAAACTGCTCCTGACAGGCAATCCAGGTTTTGGCATGAAGCAGCTTATTGTAATTCTGAGTGAGCTGTTCGGGCCACTTCATTTCAAAGGTTGAGATTTTTGTTTCGTTTTCACGCAGGATCTGCCGGTCGGCCTGTTCTACAACGTGCAGAATAACATTTTCATAGGCTTTGTCTCCCGAATGATGATGCCTCTCCCAGTCAGAAGCTTTTTTATGAATTTCGATGTTTCCTGCCCAGAGCGTTTCACCGATTTTAATTTTGGCGTTGAAAAAGTCAGGGCCTGAATGGCTGTTTCGCCTGCCCGGATGAATGATTTCCAGCAGTTCATTGTCAATCGTCTTTAGACTGTCTGCAAAATAAAGGCAATTTTCCCAGATAAAGCAGAGAAACTCTTCCGATACTGTTTTGGGGATGTTCATATCCTTTTCTGTTTAGTTCTGGAATAAAGATAGCTATTTTTTCAATCAGGAGTGCTCCGGCAGTGCAAAAATCCGGGCTGGCAATACAGCATCCATCAAAAATAAAATCCGGTTAAATGGTTCAGAACCTCTCTAATGTCTGTATATATCTGACAAGACACAGATAATATAAATTCAGGTAAAATAACCTTAACCAATAAAAAATATTTTTTGAGATTTTTAAGCGACCGAAGTAAAAGAAGAAAGGGGAAAGCTATGGACGCTCTTTGAAGATGATTTACAAACCCCTAACACAAAATCAATCATAAATACAGAAGATGCTTTCCCCTTTACGTTCTATTGCTAAAAATAAAACCAAACATTAAATCACCAACAAAGATAAATACAAAGAGAGCTACCAAAAAAACTTTTACGAAACAAAAACCATCATTTCGCCAAAAACGTGCACGTTTTCCCAATTTGGGAAAATGAGTTTTATTATGGGACAAATGAAAGCGTATAAAATCCGTAGCTGTTACGCATAAACGCTATATTTGCAAACATGTCAAGAAAAAAGGCAAAACCATATTACGAAAATGTTCGGATTGAAGAAATCGGGGCAGAGGGCAAATCGTTGGCAAGGATAAACGATTTGGTTGTTTTTACCACGCAGGTCATTCCCGGCGATATTGTTGACCTGCAGGTGACAAAAAAAAGAAAGAACTTTCAGGAAGCCTTTGTTGCCAAAATACATCATTACTCTGAAGACCGGATTGAGCCATTTTGCAGTCATTTTGGAATTTGCGGAGGGTGTAAATGGCAGTTTCTTCCCTATTCAAAACAGCTGGAATACAAACAAAAACAGGTTGAAGACCAGTTGAGAAGAATCGGGAAAATTGAGCTGCCGGAAATTTCACCCATTATTGGTTCAGAAAAAAACAGATTTTACCGGAATAAGCTGGAATTCACATTTTCCAATAAGAGGTGGATTACTCAGGAGGAGATTGACGCTAAAATTGAAATAACCAACAACAATGCGTTGGGATTTCATATTCCGGGAATGTATGACAAGGTTCTGCAAATTGAAAAGTGCTGGTTGCAACCTGAACCGTCAAATGCTATCCGTAATTTTATTTACGCTTATGCTTTGAAAAACAAATTGCAATTTTTTGATATCAGGGAGCAAACCGGATTACTGCGCACGTTAATTATCCGCACCAGTTCGACCGGAGAAATTATGGTCATTCTTTCATTTTTCAAAAAGAACAGCTCTGAGATTAAAGCCTTGCTGGATGCGGTGAGGGAAAATTTCCCGGGAATCACTTCCCTGCAATATGTGATTAACCAAAAAGGAAACGACACAATCACCGACCAGAAGATTATTCTGCACTCGGGGAGGGATTTTATCTACGAAGAGATGGAAGGCCTGAAGTTTAAGATTGGCCCAAAAAGTTTCTACCAGACAAATTCGGAGCAGGCGCACCAGCTTTATAAAATCGTTTTGCAATACGCGGGATTAACCGGCACGGAAACAGTTTATGACCTTTATACCGGAACCGGAACAATTGCCAACTTCATCGCCCGCCATGCCGGGAAAGTTGTTGGTATGGAGTACATTCCGGAAGCGATTGATGATGCTGTTGAAAATGCATCAATCAATGCATTGTCAAATACTGATTTTTTTGCCGGAGATATAAAAGACCTGCTCACTCCGGATTTTATTCTGAAAAATGGTACGCCGGATATTGTTATAACCGATCCGCCACGCGCCGGGATGCATACGAACGTTGTCAAAGCGCTGCTTGATATTTCCCCTGAAAAAATTGTATATGTCAGTTGCAATCCGGCAACCCAGGCACGGGATGTAAATTTGTTAAGCGAAAAATATCGTGTTACGCGGGTTCAGCCTGTTGATATGTTTCCACATACGCACCATGTGGAAAATGTGGTATTGCTCGAAAAAAATGATTCTGAATTATAAAGAGTTCCGGTAATTCCCAAAATGCCGGCAGGATAAGTTCGGACAGAGGAAAATGCCCCAAAGGAGGTTATTAACTATTAACCACAGTTGCAAACAATTGGATGTGCAAAACTTCATGGAAAAAACAGAAAAAGGTGCTTTGAATTTACATATATTTGCGTCGAAACATGAAAATATTAAAAAACAAAATGAACATAACGGATTACCGTATAACATGCAAGTTCGTATGACACCATTGAAAATTATTAATTTTAATCACATGAAAAAGATATTTCTATTCGTTGGAGTTCTGGCTATAGCTTTTGCAGGCTGTAAATCAAAAAAACAATTAGCGCAATCACCCTACACTACCGATCCTTCCACGCAGCCAAAAGTTTTCACTGTGCCTGCAAGTGAACCACAGGCGCAGCCACAACCTGTTCAGCAAACGACACCGCAGGCAAATGATCAGGTTTCCATGCGTAAAGAGCAAATTACTTTTACCCAACAGGAAGACAAAGCCCGGAATGAAACCAATAATTTCTTTGTCATTTTAGGTTCATTCAGTCAGCTTGACAATGCCAAAAATTACCGGGAGACACTTCTTGGAAAAGGCTTTACACCGATTATTCTGCACAGTGAAACCGGCTACTACCGTGTTTGTGTAAATTCGTACCAACAAGAAGGGGAAGCTCGAACAAGAGTTACACAAATCCGCCAGTCCTATCCTGAATATTCAGACGTCTGGCTGCTTATCAAAGATTAATACAGAAGATATTTAGTTAAGGAAAGCCGCAAATTGCGGCTTTTTTTATTTTGCCGGCTTTCCAATCTTCACCCCGGTTTGAACCATTCTTTAAAAATGAGTATTACATTTGCAATGAATTTGTTAATAAATCATCTTGAAAATGGGAAACGAAACAAAGCAAAAGTTACTGGATCAGCGATACCTGGAAATGGCAATGATCTGGGCGCAGAACTCCTATTGCGAAAGGAGAAAGGTCGGTGCGCTGATTGTCAAAGATAAAATGATCATTTCTGACGGGTATAACGGTACGCCTTCCGGGTTTGAAAATATTTGCGAAGACGAAAACAACAATACGAAACCCTATGTTCTGCACGCTGAAGCAAACGCCATCACCAAAGTGGCCAAATCCGGGAACAGCAGCGATGGGGCAACACTTTATGTTACCTCCTCCCCGTGCCTGGAATGTTCAAAGCTTATCATTCAGGCCGGAATAAAAAGAGTTGTTTTTACTGAAAACTACCGTTTGGAAGATGGGATAAATTTGCTGAAACGGGCAAATATTGAAGTAAAACAGGTAGATTTGAATACTTTGGAAAAGTCTTAAATAAAACGGTAGAATAAAAACACGCAGACACAATAGTGAGCTTAAGCCTACGTGTTCTTTATGCAATACCGCTGAAAAATAATTTTAACCGGATGAAAAATAAATTCACTGTAATACTTCCCCTCCTTGTTGCAATTTCAGTTGCGGCAGGCATAATTATCGGCAATCTGCTCATGCGGAATACCCAGCCGGTTCTTTCTCCCATTGGCCACACAAGGCCCAACAAGTTATCAACAATCCTGAAATTAATCGAAAACGGATACGTGGACAGCGTAAATACCGGAGATATTATTGAGAAAGCCATTCCCGGAATTCTCGAAAACCTTGATCCGCACACTGCATATATTCCTGCGAAAAACATGAAGGAAGTTCAGGAAGAGATGCAGGGAAATTTTTCAGGAATCGGCGTTCAGTTTTCTATTCAGGAAGATACGGTGCGTGTGATTGAAGTCATTCCCGGCGGCCCTTCCAATCAGGTGGGAATCCTGCCCGGCGACAGGATTGTAACGGTTAACGATTCGCTCATTGCCGGAATAAATATCCAGAACACCAGGGTTTTAAACCTGCTCCGGGGAGAAAAAAACACAAAAGTGAATGTTGGAGTTATCCGGAAAGGGGAAAAATATCCCATCGAATTTGAAATAACAAGAGACGACATTCCGATCATCAGTGTGGATGTTTCTTATATGATGGATGATGAAACCGGATTTATTAAAGTTACTCGCTTTTCAGAGAAAACCTACAAGGAATTTATGGACGGAATGAAAAAACTTGACCGGGCAGGCGCTGAAAAAGTAATTGTCGATTTAAGGCAAAACCCCGGCGGTTCGCTGGCCAGCGTATTGCAGATTGTGGATGAATTCCTCGAAAAAGGGGAACCTATCCTTTATACCGAAGGACTGAAGCAAGCCCGGAAAACATTCAATTCTTCGGGGAAAAATCACTGGAAAGATAAAAAGTTATACGTCCTGATTGATGAATTCTCCGCATCCGCCAGCGAAATTTTTGCCGGCGCACTACAGGACAACGACCGCGCACTGATTATCGGGCGCCGCTCATTTGGCAAAGGACTGGTTCAGGAGCAGATTCCCCTGAACGATGGTTCTTCACTGCGGCTGACCGTAGCAAGATTTTATACTCCCAGCGGGCGGTGCATCCAAAAATCCTATGACGATGGAAATGAAGAGTATTTCCATGATTTATATACGCGGTTCAGCCATCAGGAGCAGCTTTTTGCCGACAGCATTCATTTTAATGATTCGCTGAAATATCAGACCAGATCAGGGCGCACCGTTTATGGCGGCGGCGGAATAATGCCCGACATTTTTGTGCCTATGGATACCACCGGAAACTCAGAATATTTTAATAAAATTTTCAGAAAAGGACTTATCTATACTTTTGCCTATGCCTATTCCGACAAGCACCGGGAAACACTCTCCAAACTTGGCACTGCCACTGAAATCGAAAATTATCTCGACAACCGGAATATCCTCACGGAATTTGTTGCTTTTGCAGAGGAAAAAGAGATTCCGAAAGATGCAAAAGGATTGGCAGAATCAGGTAAAATAATTAACACGCAACTGAAGGCTTATATTGCAAGGAATATTCTCGGCGAAGAGGGTTTCTACCCGATTATCAGCAAAATTGACAATACGCTGCAAAAAGCGCTGGAAATCTCAAAACAAAATTTGTTGGTTGAAAATATAACGTTGAATAACCCGGAAAAATAGTGGGAACTTTTATTTTGGTCAAAAAGAATGAGTCTGGCTGCAGGTGCCGGGCAATTCAATGTTATTTCACAAAGTGGGGTAAAATGCATCCGGGAAATGCTCCAGTTCAAAACGGTCATCTTTGAAAAAAATAACCGTAATCACATCAAACCGGGTATCAAAATGTAAGTCCTTCTCGAAAATGTACCCCTCGGTGGCTTCCACAATATTTTTGATTTTGGCATTACTGATTGCTTCTGACGGATGCTCATACCGGATTCCGTGTCGCGATTTCACCTCAACCACCACCAGCTGATTGCCGTCCATGGCGATAATGTCCAGTTCAAGATGCCCGTAATACCAGTTGGTATCCAGTATTTTATATCCCAAACCCTGAATGTGCTCCCGGGCATGTTTTTCAGCCAATTCGCCAATTTCTCTTGTTGAAACCATTTTAATTCAGTTTAAATGAGATGGGAAGACACCTGTTTCAGCGCAGAGCCTCTTTTAGTTACATCAAGCTCCCAAGGTATGCCAAAGGAAAGCGCCAGGTTTTTTTCATCATGCCCGGCGGGAAAACCAAAACAGACCGGAAAATCATATTCATCCACCGCCTGACTGATAATTTCATAAACAGACATTCCGAAGGGTTCATCATTAGCTTTCATTCCGGTGAAATCACCGACGATTAACCCTGCAAGATTTTCAAATTTACCGCTGAGCTTCAATTGCCGGATCATCCGGTCAATATGATATAAATGCTCATCAATATCTTCCAGGAAAAGAATTTTCCCAGTCGTTTCCAATTCAAATTTTGTTCCCTGCATTCCTGAAATCACAGAAAGATTTCCGCCGGTGAGTTCGCCGGTTGCCTTTCCCTGCCGGTTTTCGGAGGCAGAAGGAACATGATAGGAAGGCTCTCCGCCGGTCAGGATTTGCATCAATGAATCCAGATTTTCGGAAGGCAATCCGTCCGAATTGAAAAAATAGCGGGGCATGGCGCCATGAATGGTTGCTGCCCCAAATTGGTTCAGGCATAAATGTAGAATTGTTATGTCACTGAAACCTGCAATCCATTTCGAATGTTTTAAAAACTCATCAAAACGGAGCTTGTCAATCAAGCGTATCGTTCCGTAACCTCCGCGCGAACATAAAATTGCAGCCGTATCGGGGTCATCAAAAGCAGTTTGAAGGTCTTCCAGGCGTTGCCGGTCGGTTCCGGCAAACCGGAAATGGCTGCTGAAAACATATTTTCCCAATTCCACCCGGAAGCCCTTTGCTTTGAGCCATTCAGCCGCCTGATGAATATATTTTTCTTCCACTTTCCCGGCAGGTGAAACTATCCGGATTTTATCATCTGGCTTTAAATATGGAGGAATTATCATGTCCGGTATCTTTATGATGATTCATTCAATTCAAAATAAATGGTCTGTATTTTATCGTGTGCGCTTCAAAATTTGTCCATGCACAGTCAGAAAACAGGGCTAAACCGTAATGCGGTTCAATAAATATTGCAAGTTATAAAATTGACCGGAAATCAAATGGAAAATCAACAGGATAAAGGGGAAGAATTGAAAATGTGTCAAATAAATGCTGACATTCAATACTATGCGTTTTTATTCTTTTTTGTATTATGAATTCATGTTCTGATTACTCCCTGGTGCAGCATTTTTTATGGGAAGCTCGATAGTAAAAGTTGTACCCAGGTTCTCTTTGCTTTCAACAGAGATTCTTCCTCCGTGAATTTCCACAAATTCCTTGCAAAGCTGTAAGCCAATGCCGGTACTGATTTCACCATTTGTGCCGGCTCTGCCGGTATCACTGTCAGAAATGAAAAGATTCCGCACTAATTCAGACGACATACCGATTCCGTTATCAGAAACCTGAATCACGAAGTATTGGGAATTACTATGGCTTTTAACGGAAATTTTCCCGTTTTGGGGAGTAAACTTCACTGCATTTGAAACTAAATTCCGGATTACAGAACCAATAAGCACCGGATCAACATGTATTTCAGCGTCGGAAAGATATTTATTGACAATCAGTTTTTTATCCCGAATTGGCATTTCAAACTCCCGGATATTACTCTCAATCAATTCGGTCATATGGGTTAAACGCAGGGAGAGATGCACTTTATTTCGTTGAATCTGTCCCCATTCCAGTAAATTTTGAAGCTGCAAAAGGGTATTTTGAGAGGTTTTTCGAATAAAATGCATCAGCGTTTTTTCCTCTTCGCCGGTCAGAGCAGTTGTTTCATCCAATAGAATTTCAGATGAGCTAAGCAATACCTGAAAAGGGTTGCGCAAATCATGTGCAATGGTGGTAAATAATTTATCGCGAACTTTGTTCGCCTCTTTCAACTCCCTGGTTTTTTGCTGCAATTCCTTGTTTTGCTGCTCTAATCGTTGTTGTTGCTCATCCATTGATGCTGATTGCCGCAGGTGCTTTAAAATGCCGTTCCACCTGATAATATTCAGCAGGAAGCCCACAACCATGATTGAAATAGCATTGATTTGGTGGGAAAGCACAATCTCTGTATCGGGCTGATAAACAGGCAGGAGGAAACTGAAAAAAATGAAAGCTGTCAAGAACCAGGTAAAGGCAAAATATGGCGGGATAACAATAAGTAACGACGCAACAATGGTAACCATCAGAAAAGGAGTGATGGCCTGTATTGAAAGTTGGTCAAAAGATGCGATGGCTGCTCCTGAAATCAGAATAAACAAAAAACTGATATGGAATAGCGGCCTTTTCCAACAGACAGAAAACTTTTGTGAATTTCTGACGAAATAGAGATAAATTAAAATCAGGAGATAAAAACCGATAATAATCAGATGGCTGAAAATAATATATTGACGCCAAATCCATTCTGTCCCTGTTATACCCTGGCTGCGAATATAAAAAGTGATAGTCTGCAATGTGCTTGTAGCAATGGTAAACAAGCTGATAAGTTTTAAATTCAGCGTGTTCCTTGCGCAAATTACCAGAAGAAAACGTTCCTTCTCTTCTTTTTTCAGTACAACCTGCTGTAAATAGAATTGAATATTTTCAATTAAAGTTTTCATTAAAAACTGTGAGGATTATTCATCAGGCAGATTTAAAAATTTTTCAACCTTATCGAATATTTGCACGGATTGAATGGGTTTTGCCAGATAATCATCACACCCTGCATTGAGTATTTCATTTCTTTGTCCATTCAATCCATATGCTGTTACTGCAATTACAGGAAGGTCTTTATTCATCTTCTTTATTATTCCTGTAGCCGTGTAACCATCCATGACGGGCATTTTCATGTCCATGAAAATCAGATCAATATCCGGTCGTTTTTCAACCAAATCTACCGCTTGCTGCCCGTTGCGCGCACAAAGCACTTCTGCATTGTATTTTTTCTGCAAAAGTAACCTCAATACGATGATGTTGGATTCTTCATCTTCAACAATCAAAAAAACAAGTTCTCTCTTATCATTCATCTTCAAATATTCTTTTGTGTTAAAAGTTCCCTCATAAATCTAACTCCTATATTTTTTCTGAATCCGGTTTGCCCTTTCCAGGTATTCTTTTGAAAGGTGTCTTTCAATTTTTTCCAATAATTCAACAGTATTCACTGGTTTTGCGAGATAATCATCACATCCTGCGTCAATTGCCTTTGTTTCATCTCCTGTCAGGCCATAAGTTGTAATGGCAATTACAGGCAGCTCCGGCCTGATGGCTTTGATGATTCGCGTAGCATGATATCCGTCCATCACCGGCATTTTCAAATCCATCAGCGCCAATGAAATCTCCCGGTTGTTTTTCACATTGTCCACTGCTTCCCGGCCATTTTCTGCGCGAATGATATTTGCATCAAGCTTCTTTCGCAGGAATTTATTTATGATACTGAAACTCAGCTCCTCATCTTCTGCAATGAGAATTAGCGGCCCGGATTCCTTTTCCACTTTCGGCAAAAATGTAGTTTCCAAAGATTCTGAAAAGACAGGATTTACTTCAGTTGCAGGAATCCTTACACAAAAAGTTGTGCCGATATTTTTTTGTGATGAAAAAGTAATATTTCCGCCGAGGAGACTAACTATTCCTTTACTAATGGCCAACCCCAGGCCGCTCCCTTCGTATTTTCGCGTATTTCCACCATCTTCCTGTACGAAATAATTATAAATTTGTGTATGGAATTCCGGCTCAATACCGATACCTGTATCCCGGATTTCGAAAGAGATATATGAATCATCACTTTTGACAAGAAAATCAATGCTCCCCTGTGGAGTAAACTTGAACGCATTGTCAAGGATATGAACCAGCATCTTCTCAATCAATTCTTTATCTGAATGAATATACTTCTTTTCACAGTAGGGTTCAAAAGTTATTTTAAAGCCGATTCCCTTAGCTTCAGCTTTATGTCTGAAGCGGTCTTCAAGTGATGAGATTATTTCATTCAGATAAAATGTTTTCCGGTGCGGCACAATTTCTCCTGACTGCAACAGTGAAATATCCATGTAGTGGGTGATGGTGGAAACCAGCCGTTTGCTGCTTCTGTTGATGATTTCTGTCAATTCCTGCCGCTCTTCACTTGTTATTTCCGCATCGCTGATTAGTGCAGATGCACCGACGATGCCATTCAGCGGAGTTCTCACCTCGTGGGAAATATTATTTAAAAATGCTGTTTTTATCCGGCTTGCCGCTTCCGCTTTAAGGCGCGCCGCAGTGAGTTCCTGATTCAGTTTCCATGTCCGGTTGTTAATTTTCAGTAATTCATCATTCAGCCGGAGCAGTTCAATATTTTGTTCCTGCAATTTATTCTGACTTTCAAACAGCGCTTGCTGAGCCTCCTTTTTTTCGGTGATATCATGTGAAATGCCCATTACTGTGAGCTTATCGCCGCCCGGCAATGAAATAACATCCACTTGTGCTTCCCGAATTTGGCCTGATTTGGTACGATACTGAAACTCATAGGAATTTGGCACTTTTTGTCCCTGTTGGCGTGCATTATAACGCATTTCAAAAACTTCCCTGCTCCTATCTGTCAATAAAACATCCATATTGAATGACGCGGAAAGCAACTCCTCTTTCGTGTAGCCCAACATGTTCTGATAAGACTTATTCACATAGATAAATTGCCTGCCCCTAAGCAAATAGATTCCATCAACAGCATTGTCAATAAAAGTTTTGAATTTCTCCTCACTTTCTTTGAAATTCCGGGAAACTGTATAATGCTCAAGCCAAATGCTCACTTTTTCAACAATTTGCTTCAGTTGTTTTTCATCACTTTTCGAGAAAACATACTCAGGAGATACAACAATGGAAATGCTCCCTGACTGCTTTCCGGTGACTTTTAATTTCAGATTAAAAATCTGCGAATTATCATTTTTCTTAAGCTGATCTCCATACTCTATATTCATATATCTCAATGAAACCGCTTTGACTTCATCGGGGTAATTTTGTTTTAAAATCCTGGCAACTGCCGGCAGGAAAGTTTCAGGCAAATGCTTTTTGTGCCTCATTTCGCTAATTTTTTGAAGACACACGAGGTCTTTTATTTTCCGGTTTAGACTTTGCGTTCTTTTATGTATTAATTTTTCCATGAGGAGCCAGCGGCCACGTGTAATGGTAGTTAGAACAACCAGCGCAAGTGTGAAGATAAAACCGCTGAGAATGATTGAGCGCTTCCGAAATGCCACATACTGTGACTCAAGTCCTTGCGTGCAGTGTGCTTTGATGCCATAAATTTTGCCAAACATAAACAGCGGAATCATCTGCTCATGCAGGTGGCTTTCTTTATTTTTGGGCGGTGTATCATGTTGCTCTGTACCGGGTTTTTCCGAAGGATACGAAGCCAGTTGCTTATAAGTGTTCCTGTCGTTTAGTTCAAAAAAAACAATATCAACTAGGTCGCTTGAGTAAATTGATTTGGAAAATGTTTTGTCAAATACTTTTTGCAGGTTCAGCAAAGCGAAAATGATTCCTCCGAAACTATCCTGAACGTTATCCGGACTATTGTTTCTGTTGTTTTTGGTAAAAGGATATGCAACAGCAATATAACCTTTTTGTGCCGGTGTGTTTTCATCAATCAAAATCGAAGAAGCGGCAACACTCTTGTTTTTTATGGCATCCGATATAACGTGCCGGATAATCGCTGTGTTTTTAATAAAAAAAGAGTCTTCAGGCCTTTGGCCCTCTGCACTGTATTCATACTCAAAGTGTAAGTGCATATTTTCCGAAAGCAGCATTTTATCCCAAAACGAATCATCATTTTCCGGTGTGGTTCTCAAATCAAACAATAATACAGTTTCTGCCTGCTCCAATTGTGAAAGAGAAGAACTGAAATTAATAAATTCATTGCGTTCAACACTATTTTTGTTTTGAAGGAAAGAGACGAGCAAGGTTAAACTTTTTTGAAGCTCAAGGAAATTTTTGTGTGCATTCATTTGTTGAACACTGGCAATATTCTTAAAAATCAGGCTCCGCTCCTGTCTGCTCAGGTCTTCGTTTATATGCAACGCTCCTGTTGTCAGAAACAGCCCGGCAACCAGAACAGCAAACGTTTCAATATGCCTGAATTTTTGTTTTATTGTAAATGTTTGCTGATCACGCCAAATAATGGAGAATAGCACTATAATATAAAATAGGACAAGTATGGAGACCACTAAAATACCGGAAAGCATCGTTTTTCTGAGCTGGGAAATATATTCTGATGCCGGAAAATCCACACCACCCAGCAACTGTATTTCATGGTTTTGCTCTTTCAGAAATGGAAAAAGGACTGTTATCCATTGCTGTCCGTTTAATAAATAGGGTTTGGATATTTGTGGTTTCCCGCTTTCTAATGTAATCTGATAAAGTTTTGCCGGATCGGAATAGATTTCTTCCAATTTATATTTTGCAGTTTCCGTCTCAGATGTCAAAGCAATTCGTCCGCCATCTGTATCGGTTCTTATAAAATAAATATTCTCTCCGTCATGATAATTTTGATAAATATCCAGTTGTGCAATATTATTGCGAAAAACCTGTTCGTCATATTTTTTTGGAGATGAGATTCTTTTCAGAAAATTTGTACTGACCGCATCATTGATAATCTGTGTTTTATTAATCAAGTTGCCTTGCAGTTCCTTTTTGATAAAAGAATACCGCCAGACAAAAAGCCCAACAATCAGTATCAAAAACAAGAATACAGCACCAATCCAGGGCATATAATGCTTGTAAAAATATTCTGGATTAATAGCAGGCCTTGCAAAATTTATTTTTTTTGCACGCATCCAATATTTATGTTTGTGTTAGAGCATACAAAGCTAAAGAAAGAAAAAGAAAAATGCAAATTTCCTAAAATCCGTACTGGAGCAGCTTTTAAGAGGAATAAGCCGTGTCAGATTTTGCATAAAAATTTATTCGTGAATCCCAGGCTTAATTCTATGCTTGGTTCGCATAAAAATTTGCAGGAGCACAAGCGGTTATTGTTAGTTTCTTGTGTGCGGAAAATTCATTTCCTAATGGGCTTTCTCTGCCCTTTCCAGTAATTGAATATATTCCTGTCTTCCGGGAAATCGTCGGTTCAGCTCTCCTGCCCGTTGTTTTGCCTGCTCATTTTTTTGTTCCTGAATGTAAAAATGCGTCAGGGCGAAGAGTAATCTTTCATCTCCGGGAATATTTTTCAATCCTTTCAGAAAAGTATTTTCAGCTTTTTGCATTTGATTTTGCTGCTGGTAAAGTAATCCCAGATTATAGAATGCAGCGCTGTTCTGAAGGTTCTTTTCCGTACATTTCTCCAAAAAGAAAATCGCTGAATCGGGCATGTTCATTTCGGCATACAATAAGCCCAGAGAATAGTAAGCAGGCTCATATTCAGGCTCCTGCTCAATCACTTTTTTCAGCAACCCGGCAGCTTTCCGGTTTTGATTCAGGGAATTGTAGATCAGCGAAAGGTTCATCCGCGCCATGTTCTGATAATTGTCATCTTTTATTGTTTTTTCGTAATATTCCTGTGCCAGATTCATTTGTCCGGCACGTTGAAAGTATTGTCCCAGATATAATTTTCCGGAAGGAAAATCGGAATTCAACATTCCGGTTTCAAAAAATTCTTCTCCTGTTTGGTTAAACTGAACCATATCTTTTTCTGAGATTGAAGAAATATCCACGCCCGCCAATGCATTGTAGGCAGCAAGACGCACTGCCCTTGCCGTATCGTAAAGGGAATTCATCAAATGGGTTTTATAATCTTCCGGATTGTATATTCCCAATCCTTCAATTGCCGTGCGCCGCACCAAAACCGAGGGATTTTTCAGGCCTTTCAGCAGAACCGGCAGCGCTTCGGGACCTGCATAATTTTCAAGATGAAACAGGGCAGTCGCTTTTACGATATCCGGGATGGTGTCAATTTCAACAAAATGTGCAATTTCTTTCGGCGACGATTCATTGTGTGCAGCTTTAAGCAATATTTCTGAATAATGAAATTCCCGTTTTTCGCCATACCAGCTGTTCACCCAATCTGAAGCCCACGCAGCCGACTGGTCGTCATGGCATTTATTGCAGGCATTGGGCACATCGTATTTCACACTCAAATCCGGACGGGGAACACGAAAACTATGGTCGGGGCGATAGTCATTTACCATGTAATAGCGCCCCGGCATGTGACAACTTTCACATTGAGCGCCCTGTGTGCCGGGCTCATGGAAATGGTGGGTTTGATTATCATAACCCCGGAAATCATGGCACTGAAAACAAAGCTGATTCCCCGGAAGCTTGCGTTTGTAGGTGTGCGGATCATGGCAGTCAATGCAGCGGACTCCTTCCCTGTACATTCTGCTTTGTGTGAAGGAACCCCACACATATACTTCGTCAAGGATTTGTCCGTCAGGATAATACAAACCCGGACGTAGAATTTCGGGACTGTATTGATTGCTCCAGTGTTCCTCAAAATCAAAGCTGTTGTTCAGCTGACTTCTTCGTGAATGGCACCTTGCGCAAAACTGCATCTGCTCCTGTTGCGATGAGTTTGCACCCAAATAAACCGATTGGTTTATCAAAGCCGGATCGGATTCCATTTTTGCAAGCCTCACGTGCTCGCTTCCCGGACCGTGACAGGCCTCGCAGGATACATTGATCTCATCCCAGGTGGTGTGATAACTGTCTGTTGTTGCATTGTAATTTTTCTGCAGATTTGTGGAATGGCAATCTGCGCACATGTTATTCCATGTTTGCGCCCCGCCGCTCCAGTGCAGCCACTCGCTGTGATGAATCTCCAGTTCAGGATAGAGGTCAAACCACTTATTGTCGCGGCTATCCCATGCCACATGCGTGCATTGATAACGGCCATCCGGAAACTCAATAATATATTGCTGCAAAGGATAATGGCCAAAAGTGTATTTTACCTTGAATGTATCGGGATTCCCTTCGCGGTTTTCCAAAACCATAAAGAAAGAGCTGTCCCTTTGAAACATCGTATGTGTGAACCCTTTGCCGGCGAAAACGGCATGGTTGAAATTGCCTAATACAGTTTCTTTTCCGGCTTCCTGCATCGATTTGTAGTGATCCGACTGCATCCAGTCTTCATACTCCAACGCATGGCATTCCTTGCAGGCAGCGCTGCCCACAAAAACGGATGCCTGATTGGGTAATCTGCCGGATTTTACATTTTTCCTGTTGGGATAAATGAGAAATAGCCAGATGACAGCGCCGGTGAAAAGAGCAATTGAAATGAATGCAAATTTATTTCTGAAAGCAGTTTTCATTCGAATATCAGTGATTTGGCAGACAGTCCTTATTCCGGTAAATCAGACAGCACCCGGTTAGTTGGATAATTCTAACATTCTCTGAATTGGGCGGACTGCCTTACTGATAATTTCATCCTCCAGCTTAATTTCAAATTTATCGTCACGAAGACTTTCATACACTTTCTGCAAAGTGTGCATTTTCATAAATCTGCAATTGTTGCATCCGCAGGTGGAGTCAATAGGTGGCGCCGGAATGAATGTTTTTTCCGGATTTTGCTTCTGCATCTGATGCAGAATGCCCGACTCGGTGGCTACGATGAATTTATTGCCTTTGTCCTCCGTTACAAATCTGAGCAGCGCCGAAGTGGAGCCGATAAAATCGGCGGCAATCTGAACGGGCTTTGTACATTCGGGATGTGCAATCAGCTTTGCATCAGGGTACTGCTCCAGAATTTTCATGATTTTCTCCAGAGAAAACTCTTCATGCACATGGCAGGCGCCGTCCCAGAGTAACATATTCCTTCCGGTGAGGCTGTTCAGGTAATTTCCGAGATTCCGGTCGGGAGCAAAAATAATCGGCTGACTTTCAGGAATACTGTTGATGATTTTCAACGCATTGGTGGAAGTGCAGGTAATATCTGTCAAAGCCTTTATATCTGCGGTTGTATTTACGTAAGAAACCACAACATGTCCGGGATGCTGTTCCCTGAATATTTTGAATTCATCCACAGGGCAGGAGTCAGCCAGTGAGCAACCGGCCCTTAAATCGGGGAGCAGGACTTTTTTCCGGGGGGACAAAATTTTTGCCGTTTCGGCCATGAAATGAACCCCTGCAAAAACAATGACATCCGCATCGGTTTCGGCAGATTTTCTCGACAGGTCGAGGCTGTCGCCCACAAAATCAGCAATTTCCTGTATCTCAGCAACCTGATAGTAATGTGCCAGAATCACTGCATTTTTTTCTTTTCGCAGAACATTTATCTTTTCATTTAAAACTTGATTTTCCATGGCATCTTTTTTTAATTCAACTTGTAAATCCATTTTATTTCATCCCTTTTTCAAGAATCGCTTCCACGTGAATCCGGGTAGTGTTGAGAAAAGGAATGCCCAAATATTTTTCTTCGGTGAACATGATGGGAAATTCAGTGCAGCCAAGTATCAGTGAATCAATCTGCTGCTCATCTCTCATTTTCTGCACAATGGTCAGCAACTCGTCTTTTGTACTTTCTTTGAAAATACCCAATTCAAGTTCGGTAAAAAGCAGTTCGTTAATTCTTTCCACATCTTCTTGTCCGGGAGAAACCACTTCAATATTGTCTTTTGCAAAAACGTCAGAAAAGAATGAGGCATTCATCGTAAATTTTGTGCCGAACAAACCACAGCGTTTCAAACCGAGTTGTTTCGCTCTTTTTCTGCTGACTTCAACGATACTAATCAGCGGAACGGAGACGTTTTGCTGAATTTCTTCAAAAAACAGATGCGGCGTATTGGCGCTGATTGCTGCAAAATCAACGCCGGCTGCTTCAAGTTTCCGGATACATTCCGTAATATAGCCTGCTGCGCCGTTGTAGTCTTCTTTTTTCAGCAGCCCGATGAATTTGCTCATCGTTACGCTGTATATTATAATTTCCGGATAATTCAGGCTTTTGTCCGTCCGGTTTACCTGCTGAATGATCTCTTTGTAGTAGTCTGTTGTTGCTTCCGGGCCTAAACCGCCAATAATTCCAATTTTTTTCATTTTGCCCTATTTTAAGTAAAAATATGAAAAGAACATGATTTGAGCTCTTGTTGACGACAAAAATAGAACAAATAGGACAGACGACAAAAAGACCCCTATATCTTTTCTGTATTTAAGCAGTATTCCGGTTCATTTTATCTAATTATAAACCCGCAGGGTAAAATTATTCATCAGGGAGACATGGTATTGTTTCAGGGGAATAGTTGCCGGTGATGTTCCCGGGTAACCGCCTCCCATCAGTATAAACTGAGAGCCGCAACACGGGCATTCTGCAAGTGCACCTTCGCTTTTCACAATGCAGGTACGGCTTGCTTCATAAGTGCAGGCAGCATCGAATGCGCTCCAGATTCCGGGTTCCTCGCAATAAATGATGACCCCCCCAAAGCCCATGTTCGGGAAATAGACTGAACTGCCGGGAGCATTCAATTCATTAACAATATGCATATTTACAGTGAATGACACATAAACTTCCGGAATGGGAGACTCGATTTTGTCGCAGGAAAGAGACGCCAACACCAGCAAAAAAACAAAAAAGAGATAACTGCCGTATTTTTTTAATCCCACCACATTTTTTTATTTTCACAAATATCTGTAATTTTGAAATGAAAAATGGTGCAAAACAGAAAAAATGAAAGATATATTTGTATTAATATTGGTTGCTATTTTCATCGTTGCAAATGCTTATGCACAGATGAAAAAAAAGCAAATGCCTCAACCGGCAGAATCCCAGGACAATAGTCAGGATGAATGGGACGACCCAGAAGTGACTGTTCAGATTTCATCTCCAAAGGACTTCCCTAAAAAGAGAGAAGCAACAGAACACACTTTTTTCCCTGAATCGGAAGGGGGGAGAATATTTCGCCATGAACCCAAAAAAGCGGTTGAAAAACCGATCAAGAAAAAAGTTTTCGATGCAAAACAATTTTCACTGAAACGAGCATTGATTTACAGTGAGATTCTCAACAGAAAATACACTTAAAGACTGGCTTTGATTCCCTGAATTATTCCTGTTGAAAGTTGTTTTGTTTTAAGATAAATTATCTACATTTGCAAAAAAAGGAAGAGTTTCGGAAAAACCGGGATTCTTTCTATTTTTTTATAGCCCAAAGTAAATGAGGAGGATTAAAAATGTCACGAATAGTATATTTAACAAAAGAGGGTCTGGACAACCTGAAGAAGGAGCTGGACAGAATGCTGAATGTTGAGCGCCCGGCAATTTCCAAACAAATTGGAGAAGCCATTGATAAAGGAGACATTTCAGAAAATGCAGAATATGATGCCGCCAAGGATGCCCAGGGTATGCTTGAAGCCAAGATTGCTGAAATTCAGTCTAAAATTGCAAAAGCACGTATTTTGGATGAGTCCAAAATCGGGACTTCACGCGTTGCAATTCTGAATAAGGTGAAAATTAAAAATAAAAAGAACAACACCATTATGCAATACACCATTGTGCCGGAGGGAGAGGCCAATGTGAAAGAGGGAAAAATCTCTGCTGCAACCCCTATTGCCAAAGGTATTATGGGCAAGAAAGTCGGAGATGTTGTGGAGATAAAAGTTCCGTCAGGAGTTATTCCGTTCGAAATCATTGAAATCTCAATTTAACCGGGCTATGGCAAGTATTTTCACACGGATTGTTCATGGAGAAATTCCTGCATATAAAGTGGCAGAGGATGAAAACTTTCTTGCTTTCCTTGATATTTCACCGCTGACAAAAGGACACACGCTGGTAATTCCCAAAAAGGAAGTGGATTATTTGTTTGAAATGGATGATGCCACCTACACCGGGCTTCACCTGTTTGCCAAAAAAGTGGCAACAGCCTTAAAGAAGGCAGTTCCCTGTGTCAGAATCGGGTCGCTTGTTTTAGGGCTTGATGTTCCCCATGCGCACATCCATTTGGTTCCCATGCAAAGTGAAGCTGATATTCTGAATTTTTCCAAAACTTTAAAACTAAGTCCGGAAGAATTTGAGGAAATCAGAAAAAAAATAGCTGCTGAATTCTAAAACCCGGCAAAAAACGTGAAAGAAATTTAAGAAACCGGATAGTTCAAAAGCTTACTACATCCATCTCCTTTCGGAGAAGTTTTTAAAATTCCAATCCTGCCATTGCAGGATTTTTTCATAGTAGTTATCAACAATCGGTTTTGCCCCCTAAAAAAAATGTAATTTTATAGGACTTTTAAACAACATAGAAAGACGATTAGTAAAATGATTCCATTTACACATTTGCATGTTCACTCCCAATACTCCATACTTGACGGCGCTGCCAGTGTTGACAACCTTGTCAGCAAAGCAAAAGGCAATGGCATGACTGCCCTGGCGCTCACGGACCACGGTTCAATGTTCGGAATTAAAGAGTTCCATGAAGCCTGTGAAAAAGCAGAAATAAAACCCATACTTGGTTGTGAAACCTACGTTGCCCAGCGCAGCTTATCGGACAAAACTGACGTGGTTGACCGCTATGGGCACCATCTGATACTTCTGGCAAAAAACAAAACAGGCTATCGAAACCTGGTAAAAATGATTTCAATTGCCAATACCGAAGGTTTCTATTACAGACCCCGCATAGATAAGGAAATCCTTGAAAAATACAGCGAAGGGCTGATTGTTTCTTCGGCTTGCCTCGGTGGTGAAATTCCTCAGCTTATTATGAAAAACCAGCCGGAGGAAACGGATGAAGCCATTTTGTGGTATAAAAAAATCTTTGGAGAGGATTACTATCTCGAACTGATGCGCCATCCGGCAGAAGATGCAGTGCAGCGCGAAGATGTTTACGAAAGGCAGATTGAAGTGAACAGGCAGTTGGTTGAGCTTGCAAAAAAGCACAATATAAAGCTGATTGCCACAAACGACGTACATTTTACCAATGCCGAAGATGCTGATGCACATGATCTGCTCATTTGTCTGAATACCGGAAAAGATGTGGATGACCCAACCCGCATGCGTTATACAAAGCAGGAGTGGTTTAAAACACAAGAGGAGATGAATGAGTTGTTTTCTGACATTCCTGAAGCGCTTGAAAATACCGCAGAAATTGTTGCAAAGGTTGAAAGTTATTCACTGGATTCAGAGCCAATCATGCCTTTTTTCCCGATTCCCGAATCATTTGGCGCTCTGGAAGATTTTAAAAAGGATTATCCGGAAGTGAAACTGGTTCAGGAATTTGGGGAGAAAAACTACATGCGTCTCGGAGGTTATGAAAAGGTATTGCGCGTAAAGCAGGAATCGGAATACCTGCAATACCTGACTCTCGAAGGCGCTAAAAAACGATACGGAGATCCGCTGCCGGAGGACGTGGTCAGCCGCATTAATTTTGAACTGGATACCATCAAGACAATGGGTTACCCCGGTTATTTTCTGATCGTTCAGGATTTTATCAATGCAGCCCGGGAAATGGGCGTTCTTGTCGGGCCGGGGCGCGGCTCGGCAGCCGGCTCTGTTGTTTCCTACTGCACCGGAATTACAAATATCGACCCCATAAAATACGATCTGCTTTTTGAGCGGTTCCTGAATCCCGACCGGATTTCATTGCCCGATGTGGATATTGATTTTGACGATGACGGGCGTCAGCTGGTGCTGGAATATGTAACCAAAAAATACGGGCAGGACAAAGTTGCGCATATCTGCACTTTTGGAACCATGGCGCCCAAAATGGCTATCCGGGATGTTGCCCGTGTGCTGAAGCTTCCGCTCCCCGAAGCCGACAGGCTGGCGAAACTGGTTCCCGAAACGCCAAAAATGACCTTTAAAAAGGCATTCAAGGAAAGTCCTGAGTTGAAAAAAGAGAAAAACTCGGAAAATCCGCTTATCGCCAAAACATTAAAGTTTGCAGAAACCCTTAACGGGTCAGTTCGCCAGACAGGCGTTCACGCCTGTGGGATTATCATCAGCCGCGATCCGCTTACCGACCACCTCCCGCTGATGCCGACCAAAGATGAGGAGGGATTGCTTACCACCCAGTTTGACGGAAGGTTTGTGGAACAAATCGGGCTTTTAAAAATGGACTTTTTAGGACTGAAAACGCTCTCCATCATTAAAGAGGCGCTCGAAAACATCAAGCTCTCCAAAGGCATTGATATTGACATTGAAAAAATTCCCTGGAACGACCCCAAAACCTTTGAATTATTCAGCCGGGGGGACACAACGGCGATTTTTCAGTTTGAATCCGAGGGGATGAAAAAACATTTGCGGGAGTTAAAACCCAACCGCTTTGAAGACCTTGTAGCCATGAATGCCCTCTACCGCCCCGGGCCGATGGATCATATTCCGGCTTACATCGCCCGGAAGCATGGCCGGCAAAAAGTGGAATACGACCTGCCCATGATGGAGCAGTACCTGAGTGAGACCTACGGAACCACCGTATTCCAGGAACAGGTGATGCTCCTTTCACGGTTACTGGCCGGTTTCACGCGCGGAGATTCAGACACCCTCCGTAAGGCAATGGGCAAAAAAGATACGTTGCTGATGGAGCAGCTGAAAGTAAAATTTGTCAGCGGCTGCAAGGCAAATTTCAATTTTTTGGATGAATGCAAGCAGGTGGGCAAAAATGCAGATCAGGTAATTGAAAAAATATGGAAAGACTGGACTGCTTTCGCTTCTTATGCATTTAACAAATCCCATTCGGTTTGCTATGCATATATCGCTTATCAGACCGGCTATCTGAAAGCACACTATCCGGGTGAATTTATGGCTGCAAACCTGAGCCGTAACCTCAATAATATCACAGAAATCACAAAACTGATGACAGCGTGCAGCAGCATGAAACTGAGTGTTCTTGGGCCGGATGTAAACGAAAGTTTTTCCAAATTCACTACCAATAAAAACGGAGATATCCGCTTTGGAATGGCTGCCATTAAAGGTGTTGGCGCAGGCGCTTCCAATGACATCATTGAAGCGCGCCAAAAAAATGGAATTTTCAAATCCATTTATGATTTTGTTGAAAACGTGAATCTGCAAACCGTTAATAAGAAAAATATGGAAGCCCTGGCCACGGCCGGCGCTTTTGACAGCTTAGGTGGAATTCACCGGAGCAGCTTTTTTGCCGGTGAAAATGAAAGGGACAACACCACTTTTATTGAAAAACTCATCCGGTACGGGAATAGGGTTCAAGCCGAAAGCCAGAGTATGCAGCAAACCTTGTTTGGCGATTTGACCGGAGGCGCCGGCATAAAAAAACCTGAGCCTCCGATGGGGGAAGAGTGGCCCAAACTAAATCTGCTTGAAAAAGAGAAGGATCTCATCGGGATTTACCTGACTGCTCATCCGCTGGATGACTATAAGTTTGAAATTGAAAATTTCTGCTCGCGGAATATTTCCCTGAAAGAATTGAAAGACAATATTGAGAGCTATAAAGAGCGAGAATTTACATTTGCCGGCATGGTAACTGATTCCCGGGAGGGAATTTCAAAAGCAGGCAAACCTTTCAGTACCCTGACCCTGTCAGACTATACGGATTCGGTGGAGGTCTTCTTTTTCGGGCAGGATTTTGTCAATTTTCACAAATACTGCAAAAACGGGCTGTTCATTCTTGTGAAAGGTGCAGTCAAACCGCGATTTAATCAGGCTAATATATTTGAATTCAAAATATCGCATATTGAATTGCTTTCCGAAGTCAGAAAAAATCATTTAAAAAGTGTAACCATCAACCTGTCCATTAATAGCCTGAATGAATCAATAATAAAGGAAATTGAATATCTGGCAAAAAACAATAAAGGCACAGTCTTGTTAAAATTTAATGTTTATGACCCGGAAAGTAATATGTATGTCAGCCTGTTTTCCCGAAGTACCAAAATTGAGTTCACAGACCATTTTCTCAATTATTTCAGAGAAAGGCCTGATATCGGGTACAAAATTAATTAGCTATTTTTGCAGGGCAGAATAAGTAAACAGATTTTTTTCTGTTCTAAAGACATGAGAAAATCATAAATTTTTATGACAATTAATTAAATAAGTATAAATCATTAACATTTTTAGCAATGGCAGTAGAAATAACCGATGCCAATTTTGAAGAATTGGTTGTTCAATCCGATAAACCGGTAATGATTGATTTTTGGGCTGTTTGGTGTGGTCCGTGCCGCATGATTGCCCCGATTGTTGAAGAAATGTCCAAAGAATATGACGGAAAAGCACTGATTGGAAAAGTAGACGTGGACTCCAATCCCGGTGTGGCAGTCAAATATGGAATTCGAAATATTCCCACCGTTCTTTTTGTGAAAAATGGTGAAGTAGTTGATAAACAGGTTGGCGCAGCACCAAAAAATACTTTTGTGTCGAAACTGGACGCCTTATTGTAAAAGCTTTCACAAAAAATAAATCATGCGAAGCGGTTTCAAGATTGTGATGCCACTTCCGGTTTTAAAATTTTCCATTTTGAAGGATATATTTGATATAGAACAGTTTCATCAGTTCGATAATCTTGGTCTGATTGCGCGCGAAGTGGTTGAAGGGTTCATCACCGGGTTACACCAAAGCCCTTTTCACGGTTTTTCGGTGGAATTTGCCGAGCACCGCCAGTATAATCAGGGCGAGTCCACCAAGCATATCGACTGGAAACTGTATGCCCGGACGGATAAACTTTTTGTCAAACAATTTGAGGAAGAAACGAATCTGCGTTGCCAGATTGTTATTGACACCTCTTCTTCCATGTTGTTTCCCTATCACAAAGGCAGCAGGCGACTGCAGAACAAACTGGCGTTTTCGGTTTATACCGCAGCTGCGCTGATTCATCTGCTTCGCCAGCAGCGCGATGCTGTTGGCCTCACGCTTTTTTCAGAAGATATTGAGTTTCATACTTCGCCGCGGCTTTCATCAATCAATGCCGAACTGATGTACGGCAAGCTTGCCGAACTGATCAGACCGGAAAATGCCCATCTTCGGAAAAAAACCAATACGACCGATGCACTTCATCTGATTGCAGAAAGTATTTATAAGCGTTCCCTTATCATTATTTTCAGCGACATGCTGGATCGCGGGCAAACAGACGAGCTGTTCTCTGCCCTGCAGCACCTGAGGTACAACAAACACGAAGTGCTGCTTTTTCATGTTACAGACCACAAGCATGAGCGGGAGTTTCAATTCAGCAACCGGCCACATAAATTTGTGGATATGGAAAGTGGTGAAATAATAAAATTTAACCCGTGGGAGGTTAAAGACCACTATATTTCTGCTGTGGATTCCTATTTTAATGACCTGAAAGTAAAATGTGGCCAATACCGGATTGACCTTGCGGAAGCCGATATAAACAAAGAGTTTAAGGATGTTTTGCTGACGTACTTAGTTAAAAGGAAGCGGCTGTATTAACACATTTACGCAGGAAATTACAATTCTGGTTGAAAAAATTTTTTCTTTCCCAAAAAGCTGTTATTTTTGCATCGCTTTTGAAAAAGAAGACGTTCTTGATTAAAAAATTATTCCCTAGTAGCTCAGTCGGTTAGAGCGGCGGACTGTTAATCCGTAGGTCGTAGGTTCAAGTCCTACCTGGGGAGCTTCTTTATAAAATAGCCCACTGATAATCAGTGGGCTATTTTTTTGAGGATAGCCGTTCGGAGAGCCGCAAGCGTATAGGATAGCGTTTTTTTCCAAAAAAAGCCACCCTTTGTCAAAAATAACGCCGGATAATTATCAGGGATTAGATTTCCAGTTTCCCATTTTCAAAATCGCTGAAATGCCCGGATAAGCGGGCAAGCCACTGGCTGAGCTGTTTTATGCTCTGTTCTGTCTCAGGGGTAATTTCCTTTTTTTGAAGTTTTAGCAACAGATACCCATAAATTCCGTCAAGTGCAATCTGAACATCGTTGCCGGCGCCGGTATTTTTATGTTTCAGCTCCTGACTTGTCCCTTTTAGTGCGGTGAGAAAATTCTTTGTAAAATCTCTCTC
>CAZVAD010000005.1:21022-47837 GCA_964624645.1 uncultured Mariniphaga sp. | reverse complement strand
TCCCCCTTGCTGGCGCCGATTTGCAATCGGTGCCCCAGTCAACAGACTGGAATACCACTTTATCCTTTCTCTAACAACTATGAAGATACAAAAAGCTTCTTCTTTATATTGTTAAATTGTTTTTTAAAATTTGGGAAAATAATTTTTGCTTTTGCAAAGCAAGGCACGGTTTACAAAACCGCGCCAGCGGGGGGGGGGAAAAGAAATTATTTCCATAAACCGTCAAGCTCTTCAAGCGTTACAATACGACCTTTCCTTTCTTTTAAATCTTTATCTCCCTGCTCTATCTTTTTAACAAATTCAGGATTATAAAAACTTTGGTCACCGGAAATTTTAAATTTTATTTTAAGCGCTTTCATAAAAGCTTTAATAGCATCAATCTGAGATGCGTCCTTTGTATAAGCTGTTATATGAATTGCTCCCATTTTTTATACTTTTAAAGTAACAAAATTAAAATTTTTTATTGGCAAGTCAACGCAGGATGTTGAATAACCCTTGAGTTTTACATGAAGTTTTCCTGAGCAATCAGAAGCATCGTTTCCGGCAATACTCAAATGCAATTCACCTCCCGTTCCAGCAAAATGCTGAATTTTTCAAAAACTGATGTCTTGATTTTTTCAGAAAAATCAAAAATCTCCTTCCCGGTGGCGCTGCCGTAATTAACCAGCACCAGCGCCTGTCTTTCATAAACCCCGGCATCTCCTTCCCGGTGGCCTTTCCAGCCTGCCTTTTCGATGAGCCAGCCCGCCGAAAGTTTCGCCTTTTTACCGGGTAACGGATAAACCCGCGCTTCGGGGAAATCCACACGTATTTTTTCTGCGAACTCAGCTTCCACCACCGGATTTTTAAAGAAACTGCCACCATTGGCCAACTCCCTGACATCGGGCAGTTTGGAATTGCGGATTTCAATTACTGATTTCCGGATATTCCGCAGGTTTACTTCACCCAACGATCTCACTTTCGTTTCCAGATGGCCATAGCTGAGATTAAATTCCGGAAATTTATCCAGTCTGAAAATCACGGAAGTGATGACGAGCCTGTTTTTCAATTCCCTTTTAAAAATACTGTCGCGATAGCTAAATCCGCAGGCGTCTGCCGAAAACTCCACTTTCTTTTTTTGCAGCAAGTCGTATCCTTTCACCCGTTTGATGGAATCGCCTGCCTCCTGCCCGTAGGCGCCGATATTTTGCACCGGCGCCGCGCCAACCGTTCCGGGAATCAGTGAAAGATTCTCCACGCCACCCAATCCCTGATTCACACAAAACTCCACAAATTCATCCCAGACTTCACCGGCGCCCACTTCAAACCAGACAAACTGCCGGTCTTCGTCAATTTTCACAATCCCCGGAATCCGGGGATACAAAACCAGGCCATCAAAATCATGGAGAAAAAGCACATTGCTGCCACCGCCCAGGATAAACCGGGGCAATTCATCAAAAGTTGAATTTTCACTGACAAAAACATCCAGATCAGCAGATTCAGTAAACTCAAAGAAATAGCGGGCACGGGCTTCCACGCCAAAAGTATTGTATGGTTTTAAAGAGTGATTTTCAAGAAAACGAACCATCCGAAAATTTTTTGACAAATATAGGGGAATTCGGACATATCACAGGTGTAGATTTCGAACCGACAGAAAACAAATGGATTCGGGCAAAAAAATAATTCTACCTTTGATGCCGGCAAACAATTTTATTCAAAAACAGACAAAAGAAAAGAAATGTCCGCAAACCGTCCATTGGCCGAGCGCATGCGCCCCGTGAAACTCAGCGACTACACCGGGCAGAAACACCTTGTGGGCAAAGATGCCGTTTTGCGCAAAATGATCGAATCGGGCAATCTCTCTTCGCTCATTTTATGGGGCCCGCCGGGAGTGGGAAAAACCACCCTTGCCCGGATTACTGCCAACACACTGGAGCGACCGTTTCATACGCTCAGCGCGGTGAGTTCCGGGGTGAAAGATGTGCGTGAAGTGATTGAGAAAGCAAAAAAACAGCAGTTTTTCAATCGTCCGAACCCTATTTTGTTCATTGACGAAATCCACCGGTTCAGCAAATCCCAGCAAGATTCGCTTTTGGGCGCCGTGGAAGACGGAACCATCACACTCATTGGCGCCACCACCGAAAATCCTTCCTTCGAGGTGATCTCTCCCCTGCTTTCCCGATGTCAGGTCTATATTCTGGAGCCGCTGAGTAAAAATGAACTTCAGGAAATTGTGGATTCTGCCATTCAGAAAGACAGCGAACTGAAACAAAAGAAAATCACCGTTAGGGAATACACGGCGCTGTTCCGGTTTTCGGGAGGAGACGCGCGAAAACTGCTGAATGCGCTGGAACTCACCATTCTTTCTGAGTCCGGTGACGAAATTGAAATAACTGACGAAAAAGTCACTTCCTGCCTGCAAAAAAATCTGACAATGTATGACAAACAGGGGGAAATGCACTACGATATTATTTCGGCATTCATCAAAAGCATTCGCGGGGGCGACCCGGATGCAGCGGTCTATTGGCTGGCGCGAATGATTGAAGGGGGCGAAGATGTGAAGTTCATTGCCCGCCGGCTGCTGATTCTGGCGACTGAGGATATCGGTCTGGCAAATCCCAACGCACTGCTGCTGGCGCAAAGCACTTTCGATGCCGTGCATCAGATCGGCTATCCCGAATCACGGATTATTCTCTCGGAATGTGCCATCTACCTATCCACTTCACCCAAAAGCAATTCGGCCTATGCAGCCATTGATGCAGCGCAGGCATTGGTCAGAAAAACAGGCAATTTACCTGTGCCGCTGCACATCAGAAACGCGCCGACAAAACTGATGAAGGAGATTGGCTACGGAAAAAATTACAAATATGCCCACGCCTACGATGGCAATTTTGCAGAACAGGATTTTCTGCCTCAGGAGATTAAAAACGAGCGGATATACCATCCGCAAAAAAATCCTGCGGAGATGAAAATTTTAGAGCGCTTGCAGCAATGGTGGGGAAAACGATTTGGAGGCGGATATGATACAACAGATTGAATTTACATTGCCCCGGTTCAGGCGGGGTTACCATCTCATCACATCAATTATTGAAAAACAACTGCCGGAATTGCCCGAAAAAGGATTGATGCACATTCTGGTGAAACACACTTCAGCCGGCATAACCATCAACGAAAATGCCGACCCTTCGGTACGCACCGATTTTGAGTCGTTCATCAACAAAATGATTCCCGAAAATGATCCGGTTTATGTGCACACCTACGAAGGGCCTGACGATATGCCGGCTCACCTGAAATCGTCTGTTATTGGCGCCGAAATAACAATTCCCATCACGAACCACCGCTTAAATCTCGGAACCTGGCAGGGCATCTATTTTTGCGAATTCCGCGACTTCGGCGGCAGCCGGAGAATTGTGATTACCATTTACGGGTGATTGAACCGCAATCGGGTACATAAAAAAAACATACATACACAGTTCTCAGCAAAGTTGAAACATCCGTTTTCCTTTCTTTCAACGCTGGAATTTACTGCCTTCTCCTTGCTGGAGAAAACCATAAAGTGCGCGGTTTTCGCTGCCTTTTTCTCTAATTTTCAGAAAAAGTTACCAAGCCCTTGCTTAAATCACTTTTTTCTGCGAATGAGCGAATTTTCGCGGATAAAAGCCTAATTTGGCGGGCTGAAAATCAAAAACAGTTATGCAGCGGAAATTACTATTGGGCGTTGAAGCAATCGGGCAGGCAGCCATTGATGCCGGAATTTCAGGAATTTACGCCTATCCGGGAACACCTTCAACCGAAATCACCGAATATATTCAAGGCAGCAAAACCGCCATGGAGCGGAACATTCACCGCGAGTGGTCGGTGAACGAAAAAACCGCACTGGAAGCGGCTTTGGGCATGTCGTATGCCGGCAAGAGGACGATGGCAAGCATGAAGCATGTGGGGCTGAACGTGGCAGCCGATGTATTTATGAATATGGCAATTACCGGCATTCATGGCGGACTGGTGGTTACCGTTGCTGACGACCCGTCGCAGCACTCTTCACAAAACGAGCAGGACTCCCGGTTCTACGGCAAGTTTGCCATGATTCCCATTTTTGAGCCATCCAACCAGCAGGAAGCCTACAACATGACTTATGAGGCGTTTGAGTTTTCCGAAAAAACCGGATTGCCTGTGATGGTGCGCATTCCTACCCGGCTGGCACATTCCAGGTCGGGAGTGGTTCAAAAACCGGTACAGGATGAAAACCAGCTCCGGTTGCCCGAAAACCTGATGCAATTTATGCTGCTCCCGGCCTATGGTCGAAAATATTACCAAAACCTGCTTGACAAACAGGAAGGACTGGTGAAGCTTTCGGAAGAATCGGGTTACAATCAGTATTTCGACGGAGAGGACAAAAGTCTGGGTATTGTCTGCTGCGGAATTGCATACAATTACCTGATGGAAAACTACCCGGACGGAAAATGTCCCTTCCCGGTGGTGAAAATCACTCAATATCCGCTGCCTGAAAAAATGCTGCAAAAGCTTGAAAACGAATGCGACAAGTTACTGGTGGCTGAAGATGGCTATCCCCTTGTTGAAGAACTGCTTGCCGACTTTTTCAAAAAAGGCACCAAAGTTTCGGGACGGCTTGACGGAACGCTTCCCCGGCGCGGCGAGCTCAATCCCGACCATCTGGCAAAGGCATTGGGCATCGAAACCGGTAAACCGATCCGCACTCCCGGCATTTTAGTGGGCAGGCCGCCATCGCTCTGTGCCGGCTGCGGGCATCAGGATACTTACAATGCACTGAATGAAATCATTGCAGAGATTGGCGAAGGAAGAATTTTTTCCGATATCGGATGTTACACACTCGGCGCTTTGCCGCCCTACAATTCCATCAACACCTGCGTGGACATGGGAGCTTCCATCACCATGGCAAAGGGCGCTGCCGATGCCGGGCTTTCGCCGGTTTTTGCCGTAATCGGCGATTCCACATTCACCCACTCCGGAATTACCGGCCTGCTTGACTGTGTGATTGAAGAATCAAACGTCAATATCCTGATTGTGGATAATGAAGCGATTGCCATGACCGGCGGTCAGAGCTCTTCGGCAAAAGGGCGGATTGAAAAAATCTGCGAAGGCGTGGGCGTTGACCCGGAGCATATCCGCGTTTTCACCCCGTTGAAAAGAAATCATAATCTGATGGTGAAAATCATCCGGGAAGAGATGGCTTTTCAGGGCGTTTCGGTTCTTATCGGACGCAGGCCATGTGTGCAGCAGATTGCAAAAATGAAAAAACTAAAACGAGCAGAAATCCAGGCATAAAATGAAAACAGATATTATACTGGCAGGCGTCGGCGGACAGGGAATCCTGTCCATTGCCGCTTCACTCGGCGCTGCCGCACTCAACGAAAACTACTACCTGAAACAGGCGGAAACGCACGGCATGAGCCAGCGCGGGGGCGCCGTAGTCTCGCACCTGCGCATTGCAAGCGCTCCCATCTTTTCCGACCTGATTCCTGCCGGAACTGCGGACATCATCCTTTCGGTTGAGCCGATGGAATCGCTGCGCTACCTGCCCTATCTCTCTCCAAAAGGCGCTCTCGTTACAAACACGGCCACATTTGTAAATATCCCCAACTATCCCGAACTGGAAGAATCCTTTGAAGAGCTCAGCCGCACCATAAACATTATCCGGATTGACGCCGACCGCATTGCACGGGAAACCGGCAATCCCAAAGCATCAAACATGGTGATGCTCGGCGCTGCATCCCCTTTCATCGAAATTCCGCACGAGGTGATTGTTCGCGGAATTGAAACCATATTCAAAACCAAAGGAAAAAAAATCGTTCAGCAGAATGTGGAAGCATTTCATGCCGGCAGAGCATTTGCTATGAATCATCCGCAGGCTTGATTCTTTCAAAAAAACAGCAAATTCATTCCGGAAAACCATATTTTTAAATATCTTTAGGGCAAACCGGAAAAATCTTTTTCTGATGAAGCGAAGAAATTTCTTAAAAGCCACGGGGACAGCAGTTGCCGGAATTACTGCAAAAATACTGAGATTATCAACAAAAAAATATTATGAAAAAGCTCATATTGATTTTCACAACTTTCTTTTTTTGTCAGCTGGCTTTCAGTCAGTGGGTTGAATTTACCCCCAACTACGATGAAAGCAAAGTGCCTGTTTATAAGCTCCCCGACCCGTTAAAAACGTTCAGCGGCAGGGAGATAAAAACTATCCGGCAATGGGAGAAAATCCGTAAACCGGAACTGTTGAATTTCTTTTCAACCAATGTTTATGGAAAAGTCCCCGGGAAGCTTAAAATTTCAAAATGGGAAGTGGTGGAGCAAAGCGATGATGCCCTGGGCGGAAAAGCAAAACGCAAGCAAGTGGATCTCATTTTTGAGAAAAACGGAAAAACGCTCTTTTTCAACATACTCATCTACCTTCCCAAAAATCTTGAGAAAGCGCCCCTGTTTTTAGGTTACAATTTTTATGGCAACCATACGATCTGCGATGATGTGAACATCCGCATTTCAGAAGCATGGACACGCGACAATGATTCGTTTGGCATTTCAAATAACCAGCTCACTGAAAAATCCAGAGGTGTCCGCAAAGAACGGTGGCAGGTGAACAAGATCATTGATGCGGGCTATGGCCTGGCGACCATTTTCTACTGCGAAGTTGACCCCGACAGAAATGATTTTTCCGATGGCATTCATCCGCTTTTATACAAAAAGCAACAGCAACGCCCTGATGCCAACGAGTGGGGTGCAATTTCCGCCTGGGCATGGGGGCTGAGCCGTGCGATGGACTATCTTGAAAAGGACAAGGATGTGGATGCCTCGAAAGTGATTGTTTTCGGCCATTCCCGGTTGGGAAAAACTTCGCTGTGGGCAGGCGCTTCCGATGAGCGGTTTGCCGGTGTGATTTCCAATAACTCGGGATGCGGCGGCGCCGCATTGTCAAAACGTGCATTCGGAGAGACGGTGGGACGCATCAACTCCAGCTTTCCGCACTGGTTTTGCCGGAATTTTATGAATTATAACCGGAATGAACATGCCCTGCCGGTGGATCAGCATGAGCTGCTGGCGCTGATTGCCCCGCGCCCGCTCTATGTGGCAAGCGCCGAAGAAGACCAGTGGGCCGACCCGCACGGTGAGTTTCTGTCGGCTTTCCACGCCACACCGGTGTATGCACTTTACGGCAAAACCGGAATTCCGTCGGCAGAAATGCCTCCGGTGAATCAACCCATCCAAAACACAGTCGCCTATCACATCCGCACCGGAAAACACGACGTTACGGCATACGACTGGGAGCAATACATAAAATGGGCTGATGAGCAGATAGTTAACCCGTAAACTATTTGTACAAAAACAGTAATTTTACTATTTTTCCGTAGTCGGTCCGTGCACTACAAGTGTTCCATCACTGAGCACTTCCATACGGTCAATGAAAACCACGCGGTTTTTACCGGTTTTGGAAGTGTAGCCGTGATAAACGCACAGCATCTCTTCGCCGTCAGGTGACCATGTAACAGAATTGTGGCCTGTGCCGGTTACGATTCCACCTTCATCCACATTTTTCTGAAGAACCGGATTGTTGGTTGCTTTGGTAAACGGCCCGAGCGGATTGTCAGCCGTGGCGTAGCCAACGGCATAATTCTCCCCCGCGTAAAAGTTGGCCGAATACATCATGTAATAGGTGTCATTCTTTTTAAAGATAAAGGAACCTTCCGTCCAGCGACGATTCACCTCTCCTGAAGTGACGGAACGGCTCTCCCACTCCGCCTGCGCATCATCCAATGCCACAGGCGGCCTGAGCAGCAATTGCGGCTCACCGATTGTGCCTGAAAAATCGGGCAACAACTCCACACCGTAAATCCAGCTCTCTTCAATTTCATCAAACATGCCTTTCTCGCGCGCCCATGCTGACAGCTCACTTTCTACCGGATGTTTATAGCAAGCCCTTGAGTAATAGAGATAAACTTTTCCGTTTTCAAACCAGATATTGGCATCTAAAATCGGGTATCCGGGGTCAAAAACCGGACGGTTACACAAGTCGGTATAAGGCCCTGCCGGCTGATCGGAAACCGCCACGCCAATCCTGAAATTCTCCAGTTCATGGGTCGGATTTTCACGCCAGTCAGCGCTGTAAAACAGGTAAAATTTCCCCTGATGTTCGTAAAGCTCAGGTGCCCAAAAACTTGAAACACACCATGAACTGTCGGTATTCCCCTGAAAAATCCGGCCTTCATCCGTCCACGTTTTCAGGTCAGCCGACGAATACATTTTAAACCCGTCGCGGACACCACCGGTTCCGGTCATATAATACATTCCGTCGGAAGCTTTCAAAATAAAAGGATCGCCAAATTCGACCGGAAGCGGATTGTTAAATTGCAACTTCTGTTTTTTGGGAGAGCAATTTATAAGAACCAAAACAGCTACAATCAGGCTTAAAAATAGTTTTAACTTCATTTTCAGTATTTTATCGCTTTGAATATCTGATTTTTTATTTACTGAATACAGGAACTTTCCATTCCGGCGACGGAGTGCCGCCTTCCACAAACGGCCAGCCGTCTTTCCACTGAATTTCATCTAACATCAGCATCCTGCCTTTGGGGTTGTTTTTATCCACCGCATGATAAAACATCCAGGTATTTCCGGCGTCATCTTCCACAATGTCCGAGTTGTGTCCTGTTCCGGCAAACCGTTCATTTCCGTGAATGAGAATTTCGTGCTTATTTTCCATCATACTTTGTCCGGTTTTATTCACATAGGGGCCAAAAAGATTGCCGGACCTTCCGGCAACCGTGGTGTAAGTGCTTTTTATCCCTTCACAGCAAGAACCAATGGAAGCAAACAGATAGTACCAGCCGTCTTTTTTGAAAATATAAACGCCCTCGTAAGCTGTACCTGCAATTTGCCTTTTTTCAGCGTCCGGTTTCAGTGCAAGGCCGTCTTCCGTCAGTTCAATGGCGTAAATCCCCCTGAAACTCCCCCAGAACAGATAGCGTTTTCCGTTTTCTTCCATACAAAACGGATCAATGGAATTCTGAACCTGAATTTCATTGCTGCGGAAGAGTTTTCCCTGATCGGTGAACGGACCTTCGGGAGAATCGGCAGTAGCCACGCCAATGCCACAAGTCCACTCGCCTCCCCAAACCGACATGGAGTAGTACATCACATATTTCCCTTTGATAAAACTGATTGCCGGCGCCCAAAGGCCGCCTTTAGGCTCAAAACCGGGACGGGTTTCATTGGTGAAAGCAGTGCCAACAAATTCCCAGTTTACCAGGTCTTTTGATTTATGAATGGGGATATTTCGAATGTCTTCAGTGGCATAAAGATAAAACCAGCCATCAGGAGCCTTGATGATGGTGGGATCGGGAAGGCTTTTGGCTACCACCGGGTTGTGGTAAACCTTGTTTTCATTTTGGTCGCCATTTCCCAAACCATTGCCTGCACAGGCAATTAAGGAAGACTGAAGGCTGAAAATTGTAATCAGCAGGGTGAATACTTTCTGTTTTGTTTTCATCCAAACAAATTGTTTAAGTTACTGCTGAATTGACGGGGCGACTCCAAGTCACCCCGTCAATGATTTCATTTAAAATAATTACTGATCTCCGAATTGATTTTCCTGATTTGCTGTTCATTCAATTTCACCACTTTCCGGTCGTAAGTCATCAGTCCGTTGACTTCTATCTCCACATCGGTGGTCTGTGTGTAAACTGCCGCCGAATAACCAGCAGGAATCAGCTCTTTCAGTTTTTCGGCAAGGTCAACATAAGCTTTCGTTGCTTCTTCTGAAGTTTTATACTGAACATAGCCCCAGTTGCGGTCTTTTTCCCAGAGGTGGTCTTCCAGTACCAGACCGATTCCTCCGTATTCACCCAACACGTTCACCCGTTTTGAATCGTAAAGCCCCATCACCGGCTGCGGATAGTTGTGCATATCCAGAATGTCGCCCGTATCATAGTGGTTGCCACCGCTTGCCGGGTTGACCAGGCGGGACGGGTCGTAACTTTTTGTCCATGCTGTGATTTCTTCGGTTTTGAACTGTCCCCACGCCTCATTAAACGGAACCCACACCACCACGCTCGGATTGGAATAACACAAATCCATAATTTCTTTCCACTCCTGGCGGTAATTCTCTTCGGATTCGGCGCTGCGCTGCAGCTCCTGTCCGTTAAAATAGTTCCGCATCTGCCATTGCGGCGAGCGGTCGCCGTTGGGCATATCCTGCCACACCAGAATGCCCTCGCGGTCGCAGTGGTAGTACCACCGTGCAGGCTCCACCTTCACGTGTTTGCGAATCATGTTAAAACCAAAATCTTTGGTTTTTTTGATGTCATACAGCAGCGCTTCATCGGTTGGCGCCGTGTAAAGTCCGTCGGGCCACCACCCCTGATCCAGCGGGCCAAAATGAAAATAATCCTTGTTGTTCAGTTGCATACGCACCACTCCGTTGGCATCGCGGGCGGTTGAGATTTTCCGCATCCCGAAATAGCTGCTTACCTTGTCGGTTTCTTTTCCGTCTTTCAGTACGAGAACCTCCATTGAATAGAGGTAGGGCGAATCGGGGCTCCAGAGTCTGGCATCCGGAACGGCAACCTGCACTTCCTGTCCGGCGGCTGCTTTTCCCACGCCAATCACATTGCCGTTTTCCAGAACTTTCACCTCAATGATATCGGCGGAAGTTGTGCCTTCGGTAGCTGCAAAAACGGAAACATTTCCGCCGTCAATGTTGGGAACAATCTTTAAATGGGTGATATACGCCTTTTCAACCGGCTCAATCCAGACGGTTTGCCAGATGCCGGTTACTGGGGTGTACCAGATTCCACGCGGGTCATTCACCTGCTTTCCACGCGGCTGGAATCCCTTGTCTGAAGGATCCCAGACCTTCACAACCAGTTTCTGTTCCCCCTTGACCAGAAACGGAGTAATATCAAAACTGAAAGGAGCATATCCCCCTTTGTGGGTTCCGACTTTGATATCGTTCACCCACACATCGGCTTTCCAGTCAACGGCGCCAAAATTCAACAGTACGTTCTTGTTTTTCCAGGCGACAGGAACCGTGAAATTCCGCTGATACCACAGTTCGTTCTCTTCGCCAACTCTTTTCTGAACTCCCGAAAGGCTTGATTCCACCGGGTAAGGCACCAGAATTTTGCCATCATAAGCGCCGGGCATATTACTTCCCGCTTTCACAATGGCATAATCCCACATCCCGTTCAGATTGAGCCATTGCTGCCGCTCCATTTGCGGACGCGGATACTCAGGAAGCGGATTTGCCGGGTCAATCTCTTCCGCCCAACCGGTTTTAATGCGATTACCCGCAGGCTGCCAGGACTGTGCGCCGGCTGCCAAAAAGAAAAAAGCCAAAAAAATTGCTAAAACTGTTCTTTTCATTGTATCCATTTTAAGTTGTCTAAAAGTATTTATTGCAAACTCTTTTCAATTCCCTCATTCACAACACATAACAAAGCATAATTTCACCGGCTGTCAACTTCCGGCAAAACATCTTTTGAAACAAGGGTAAAGATAGCAGGAAAATAAGAAATAAAAGGCAATGATACAATGCTTAAAAACAATGCAGTAAAGGAATATATTCCTCATTTTAATAATCCGCTGTTTTTTAAAGTTTACAGCTTCATTTTTGACTTAGACGAACATGTGTTTAGAATCTCTCTTATCTCCGGGAAAACGTTTGGCATATACTTAGTATTCTCTCCGCCGGAATAAACATAAAGTCTTATAATCCGGCGCAGTATGTTTGCTTCGATGTATGCTTCTACACACTATTTTCAATTGAAAAAGCCACTTCATAAGTTTTCATCTGAACACTTACAAAGTGGCTTTAACGCCTTCATTAAACTCTTTTATGTTTTATTTCCCGTTGGTGTAAGATTGATTTTGATTTTGTTCAACCATCGGCACCTGCCAGTAATATTCTGAATAAGGCGGCATTACGGGAGAAAATCTTCCCGGGTCTCTGTCCCCGATTCCGATTGGCAACTGCAATCCAATGAGATAATAGGTTCTGTCTCCATTTTCTGTTGCCAGCTCTTTTATGCGCTCATTATGAATATCATCGGCAGTAAGCACAGATTTGTCAATATCCTGAAGTCCGGCTCTTTTGCGAACAATATTCAGGTCAGATGCTGCCCCTTCTTTGTCGCCGTTATTAAACCGGATAATTGACCGGGTGAGGTATATCTCTGCCAGCCGGATAAGCGGACGGTTTGTTCTGCCCTTATCAGCCGCTCTGAACCATTTGTAGCTCCAAACCAAAGGAGGCACTTGGTCTGATCGGGGATCAACATCATACCGGAAATATATTTGCTGGTATCTTTTATCGTTGCGCGCTTCATCCGTTTCAGATAAATCCTCAGCCATCCAGCCTACCTGTTTCATTGCCCAGTGAGACATTGCCTGGCTTGCCCAGGCTGCCATGCCCGTGCCGGAATAATGGCTTCTGCCGAAAATTGTTTCCATACGGCCATAGGCTCCCGAAACATTATCGCAGGCGGTCTGCCAGATAACTTCCTTGCCCCATCCATCGGCGCCATTTTTATTAAAAGCTTCAATCGGGTCTTCCGAAAGATCATAAAGAGAGCTCTTCAAAATATCATTGCATTCAATTTCCGCTTTATCATGTTTTCCCATAATAAAGTAGAGACGCATAAGCATTGCCGACACCGTATGCTTATTGGCACGTGCCCTGAGATTCAATTCGGTTACAACCGGGATGTGATTCTCAAACAGCAATTCTTTGGCCTTCAGCCAGTCATCCTCAATTGCCCGGTAAACTTCTTCTACTGAGCCAAGTACAGGCTCTTTCAATTCAGCGGCAGAGGTTACAAATTCATGTCTCAGGGTAAAAAACCGTCCATCGTTGCTTCCTCCCGGATTATACGGTGGCGCATACAGTCTGGCTAAATACCAGTATGACAAACCTCTCATAAAAAGAAGCTCTCCTTTGAACTGCTTCAACTTATCGCGTTCTGCTGCCGTCAGGTTAGGAAAAGGATCCTCGCCGGCCTTTTCTGCATCGCTTAGCATTTGCAACGGACCGTTACAGGCAGTAATCATTTGATAAAGTCTTTCAAATGAACCTTCCATTTCATAAATTGGCGTTGCTTTACTGAATTCCCTGTTGTAATATTCAGCTGAAGCGCTTGCGCCCACAAATTGCGGCAGATAGACTGCAATGTCAGATTCGGTGAAATTTTTCAACGCCATAGTTCCAAAAGGATGATCCCAAGGCGTCCGGTTCAATAAAAAGTAAGGTTCTCTTACTCCGATTTCAAGTTCATTAATATTTGCCCACGGAAACTCATTGGGTCTTTTCAACTCAAAAAATGCATCTTCGTTGCATGATATTCCAAAAAAGATGATGATCAACAGAGTTATAACTTTTTTGATTGTATTCATAGTCAAGAATAATTAATCGTTTTAAAAAATAAGATTTAAACCAAGGCTATAAGTGCGTGCCTGAGGCATAGACTCATAGCTTACGAAGCTTGCTGCAGAAGACTGATCAACAGGGACCTCAGGATTATACCCGGAGAAACCGGTTAAAGTAAATACATTGGTCACATTCAGATTCAGACGCAGAGATTGTGCATGAATCTTTGATGCAATATTTGCAGGCAATCTGTAGCCAAAATTCAGATTATTCAATTTCAGGTAATCTCCTTTTTCAAGAAACATGGAGGAAATATACTTTTCTTCCGAGCCAAATGATACAGGCTCGGCAACAGGATTACCTTCGCTGTCGTAGAAATACTGAACATTCATAACTACCTGCGGCCACCGGGTTACATCGCCGGGAGATTCCCACGAGTCAGTTAATAATTTGTGAGAAAGAGTTCGCGCACCTCTATTTGGCGTCAGAGTGCTCTGCAATAATCTGTTATAGATATAATGCCCTGTTGCAAAAGAGAAATTCATGTTCAGGTCGAAGTTTTTGTATGAAAACTGATTTCTGAACCCGCCAAGGAATTTCGGCAATGAAGTTTTTCCTTCAAGAATCATCCGGTTTGCTTCCATATTATCGGTTGTTGCCGGAATGATTTTTCCTGTGTGTGAAGTTGTACCATCTTCATTCACTTTCACTTCATAGATCATGGGTATCCCTTTCTGCGGATCAACCCCGGCAGATTCAGCCATATACCAGTTACCTACGGGAAATCCGGTCTTAAATATCGTAACTATCCGGTCTTCAAAAGGTTCTGATTGAGTAATACCAACATTGTTGGCATCGGAAGCCGGGTCAAGCGCCAAAATTTTATTATTGTTGGTTGAAAAATTGAAGCCGGCATTCCATTTGAATTCCTTGTTGATAATAGCAGCATCCACATTAAATTCAATGCCTTTATTTTCCATATCACCAATATTTTGCCACACAATATTACCTCCGGAAATACCGGAAGAATACGGAAGCGCCACAGCCAGAAGCATATCTTTGACAGTTTGCCTGTAATAAGCCAATGAACCATTAATCTTGTTTTTCAGGAAGCCAAAGTCCAGACCAAAATCCAGGGTGTTTGTTGTTTCCCACTTTATATCGGAGTTACCGATACTGATAAGCTCTGTGCTGGGAATACCCAACGTACTGCTGGTTCTGACTTTATAATAATCTGAAGTTATTCCGCTTGGAATATTGGTGTTTCCGGTTTGGCCAAAACTACCGCGTAATTTCAGCAAACTGACTGCTGAAGAATTAAAAAATTCCTCTTCGGAAATTATCCATCCTGCAGAGCCAGAGAAGAATGTTGCCCATCTATTCTCAGGAGTAAATTTGGAAATACCATCATGACGAATACTTGTGCCAACTATATACTTGTCTCTGAATTTATAATTTGCCCTTCCAAAGTATCCTCTCAAATAACTCTCCTCGCCCAGATAGCTACGCCCTTGTATAGATTCAGGCCTGCCCACTTCATGAAAACTGCCTATGAGCGACTGGCTTTCCAAATAGGTAAAATGTACATGAGAACGTGTGTTCTCCACACCACCAACAACATTCAGCCAATGATCTTCTCCGAAATTTTTATCATAATTCAGAAAGGCATTATAATTCATCACCGTTCTCTGATTTTTTTCCTCTACCGCTCTGGCGCCATTAATCCGGACTCCACTGCCTTGATAGGAAAGGGCTTTATCATAAACAAGATTGGCTCCGAATTCTCCTTTCAAGGTAAGCCCATCTACAATTTTCAGACTGGCGTTAAGGCCTTGCAAAACATTAAGAGTCTGCAAATTACTCTCACTATTCATAGGTGAGATTCCAGCCAGCGCATTTGTTGATGCCAATGGGTTCCAGAATCCGTTGAGACCAGTTTCCGTGTCATCGTATATTTTCATCCAGGGCAAAGAATAAGCATTCACCTGTGCCCAGCCGCCTGCTCCATTTTTACCCTGATCCGATTTCACCCTGTTATTATCGGAAAAAGAAAGAAGGCCTCTGTAATTAATATTCAAAACTTTCAAAAGCTCATAATTGAGGCTGACATTGGCTGAAAGTATATCCAGATCGCTATATTTCAAAATGCTGTTGTCTTTTCTATAACGTAATGACAAATAAGAATTTCCTTTTTCGGTTCCCTGAGCTGATGAAATATTTGTTTCAACAAATGAACCTGTGCGACTGATAATTTTACCCCAATTGGTATTCGTGGCTAAAGCTTCTTGCCTGCTGATTGTTGCAGCAACTCCATCCAATTGGTTTAAGGATGATTGAGGGTCATACTGACCGGAAAATTTGCTGTTGACATATGCCTTATCCATAATTTCAATAAACTCTTTACCCGATGCAAGCCCTACATCGCTTTTAGCCCAGTTACTCACACCGGTTTTAACATCCACATTGAAGGTAGATATTCCTTTTTTCCCGGATTTGGTAGTCACCAGGATGACGCCATTTGAACCGCGCGATCCATAAATTGAGGTTGCAGCAGCATCCTTCAGCACCTGAATCGACTCAATATCAGATGGATTTATTAACGATAAAACATTTTGAGACGATTCGCCATCAAAGTCATTTCCAACACTTTCACTTACAATCGGAATACCATCAACAATCCACAAAGGATCCGTACCGGATGATATTGAATTTATACCGCGTATTTTAATCTGTACGGGAGCCCCCGGAACTCCGGACTCACTGGATACCATCAATCCCGGAGCCATCCCCTGAAGTGCAGCATCAAAAGAACTTGCACTCACTGCTTTAATCAGTTCTTCACTGCTGATTGTGGATATAGATCCAATAATATCCCTCTTTTTCTGGGTTCCGTAGCCAATGGCAATCACCTCTTCCAATCCTATGGTCTCCTCTTCCAGTATCAGGCTAATATTTGTCTGATCGCCAACAATTACTTCCTGGGCTTTCATCCCAACAAAAGAAAAAACCAATACCGCATCCTTCGGAACGCCTGTCAGGGTATAATTTCCATCCAGATTCGTTACAGTTCCCTGAATTGAGCCTTTAATCAGCACGGTGACGCCGGGCAGCGGCTGGCCG
Organism: uncultured Mariniphaga sp.; assembly: GCA_964624645.1. Taxonomy (GTDB): domain Bacteria; phylum Bacteroidota; class Bacteroidia; order Bacteroidales; family Prolixibacteraceae; genus Mariniphaga. Next base: position 31,345 of record CAZVAD010000005.1, on the reverse strand, counting down.
GAAGAATCCGTTATTTTGCCGGAAACAACTTGCTGTTGAAGTAATACTGCTTGCCGGTTTTTGGTCATGGCAGAATCTGAAACTTTCAACAAAATGTTCCTGTCAAAAATTTCATAGGTAACAAACTCATCCTTAAATAATTCATTCAGCACGTCGTCAATCAGCTTGTTTTTCATATTCACCGAAACTAATCGACTGTCTTCCAGATAATCACGATTATAAAAAAAGTAGAACTCCGACTGTTTTTCGATAGCATCGAAAACTTCCGACAAATGAACGTTTTTCATTTTCACAGTAATCCTCGTAGCCTGAGAATAAACACTGGCCGTAGAGGAAAAAACAGCAACAAAAAATAATAAAACACTCAATCGCATAATTAATAACAGTTTTTTGTCAAGAGGATTTAATTTCCTCCTTTTAATTTTTAAATTTTTCATACATTTACTTGTTTTTAATAAATAACTGATTTAGCTTTTCAAAAGCTTTTGAAATTTTCGAGGAGGGAGAGCCACCACAGTTTCCCTCCTTTTTTTAACTCAGGAGACAGCTTTGTTTCCAAGAAATGAAATTCTTTAAAAGAATATTGTAAGCTCCCCCCGGTTTGTAATAACTATTCCTTCTCCATAGGCAATCTGTTTTTTTAGTTGTTTTTTCTAATCCATACTTCCTTATTCTCAATATAATAAGAAACTCCGGCAGATTTTTTAATTTTCTCAAGAGCTTCTATCAGGTTATTATCATAACTGAACATTCCCCTGAAACGCAGGCTTTCAAGACCGGATGGCTGCAAACGAAATTTAATACCATAAATACGTTCCAATTCTTTAACTAAATCTCCAAGAGTAGCATCCTTAAAGATAATCTCACCATTACGCCAGGAGGTAAACAATTCGGTATCAACGCTTTCAATATTGACACTGTTTTTTTCGGTATCAAAGAATATCTTTTGTCCGGGTTTGATTTCAAAAATCTCTTCTGTTCCCGATTTCAAGTCAAGCTGAATTTTTCCTTCAACCAATACCGCATCAAAGGAGTCGGAAGAAGGATAAGCATTCACATTAAACGAGGTTCCCGTGACCAACACATCTGCATAAGGTGTTACCACGGTAAAACTTTTTTCCTTGATGGAATGAACCTTAAAAAATGCTTCGCCTTCAAGCTCTATCTCTCTTTGTCCTTTATTAAACGTCGTTACGTTATATTTTATGGAGGAACCGGTATTAATCCAGACTTCTGTTTCATCCGGTAAAATACATTTGGAAATATGACCTGTTGGAGAGGAAATCATGCAATAATTTTCATCCGCACTTGTTTTCCAAGCTGTTTTTCCAAAAAGATACCAACCAATGGCCAATGCAACTGGAAATGCAAGAATTGCAGCCATTTTATAAATAAATGAATACCTGTTGATTTTTTGAATTCGCCGGGAAAGGTAATGATTGTACGCGCCTGCAAGTTTTAATTTATCCTTCTGAAGCGCCATTTCAGGAATATAGCCTTCCGCTTTTTCCCATACTTTTTTGCTGCTTTCGAAAAGAAGAGAATTTTCTTCTGAAAAATTTTTCCAGTTCTCCAGCTTTTGAATCTCTTCGGAAGTGGCGTTTCCCGAAATAAACTTGACAATGAGTTCGTCTATTTTTTCCTTTTTATTCACAATGTACGATTTTCATCCCTATGACGAATGAAACCGGACTTACCCTGTAATGAAAACTACTTTTTTTTCAAAAATGTTATCGAAAACAGATTAAACACCTTATAATCAGAGAGACTCTCCCGTAATCTTTTGAGAGCAATCCCCATTTGCATTTCAACAGTTTTAACTGAAATATTCAATTCTGATGCAATTTCAAGATATTTCATTCCCTCAAACCGGCTTAGCTGAAATATTTTCCGGCAGTTTCCCGGAAGTTTATTTATTGATCTATTGATGCGTTCATTCAACTCAGCTTCTTCAATGAGATCATAAAACGGGATTTGCTTTAAACGGTCAATGGATTCGATATTTTCAGAAATGCTGTGAGTTCTGGATTTCTGGCGCAAATAGTCTATGCTCTTGTTTTTGACTGAAGTGTACAGGTAGGATTTTAAAGACCTCTCCACATCAATGGTCATGCGTTTTGTCCACAAATCAACAAAAACCTGTTGCACCAATGAACGCGACAAATCCATATCATTTGTGTATTTTGAAGAAAAGAAACATAGCGGAGTGTAAAATGTGTCAAAAAGATGACTAAAGGCGATTTCATCACCTTTTTTTATTTTACTGAAAATCTCTGCATCTGAAGTTCTTTCCATAAAGAAGCTGAATTTGGCTCACACAAAGTAAATATTTTACTGAAAATTAAAATACAATTTACAGATAATATTTCAATCGTAAATCAAGACAGCAAGTTCATGCTCATAAACTTTCTTTTATTGGAGTCACTTATATTCATTATCTGCCTCACCTGCTGATTACTACAAGACTGTTAAAGGCCGAATCTTTTGAGACGACTTTCAAAAGATAAATACCGGGTACAAATTCATTTATCCCGATTTGATTTCCCTTTTCTGCCTTGAGCAACGTGCCGTTCAATGAATACAGCTTCAGCTCCGGGAATGCCGGATCGTCAATGCTGACATAAATGATATCGTTGGCAGGGTTGGGATACACCCGGGAAACTCCGGTGCGTTTGTCTGCATCAATTCCGGTGGAAGGGGTAATACTGACCTCAATAGTTGTTGTAACCGAACCGTTGTAAGTTGCCGTGATATTACCGGGAGAAGCGCCTGAGGCAATAAACCTATTGCCCTGAATTTTCCCGAGGCTTTCCGGACAGGAAAGCTGAACATTCTGAAGATCAGAGTCAAGCAGCACTTCATATTGATTATATCCGTAAAACTGCGGAATAAATTCGCTAAATTGCGGGAGTTCCACTTTCTTTTCATGCGGCTTGATGATGCCAATGGCATTATCAGTCGGTGAAGTAGCCACCACATAAATACTGCTTCCCACTGCGCGTTCATACCCGTCACTGACCTTGTTGACAGGCTTCCCCAATTCTGCAAGATACATTGCGGATGAACCGCCGCCATCCATATTAAATGCCGTGTAGGCGCCGGCGCTTTTCATCAGTTGTGCCAGATCTTTTGTGGTTGCCCCGTGGGATACGCCTCTGCCGTCAACCACACAGAGAAAGAGGGAATCCCTGTTCACACTGTACCCAAGTCCGGTACGCGGGTGAAGTTCGTTCCAGAAATTTGATGTGTTCACTACGCCATTCAACAACATGGTGGAATAGTTATCCCCGCCAATTATCTGAACAAAATTCGAAGTGCTATTAGCTCCCTGCTTTAAATTCAGGGCGATATCAATCACATCATTCACAGCCAGTTGATTCAACTGTGCTGCCGCTGTGCCATGTCCCGACAAAACTGCCTTTCCTTCCGGAATAGCCATGCTGCCTATGCCCTTTTCAATTTTCAGAACTTTTGCCTTCAGCCTCTGATTTGACCCCCAATTGTAGCCATTCTCCAGTTCAACTAACACTTCTGTACCCCACTCGTTGGTACGGGTCGATTTTCCGTTATGCCGGTTATACAGAATCAAATCATTTGCGTCCCGTATATGGTTAACCGAATTGATTCTCCATATGTTGGGGCCGGAATAGATAAATCCTGTAAAAGTCATATGTCCGATTCCGGGAATTTTCTGGTCATCTATGGCAAATTGATTCCAGGAACCGGGAATTTTTGCGATTTCTCCGTCAACCATGCTTCCCCCTATCGGATATCCGATGGAATTCTGATTAGCGATATCGAAAAAATCACCGTTGGTTCCTGCGAAATAGAAAGCGCCGTCCCTGCTTTTTCGTTTGGCCATGGCAGATACCCTCTCCGTGCTGTATATGGAGTCATGTCCGAGAACAGTACGAATATCCACGTAAGGATTTTTCAAATCGGATATCACAAAAAACACATCCAATCGCCTGCTTGTTGATGTTAAACGCAACGATACATATTGCGTTCCGGGGCCAATCTGATGATTTTCAAGGGTGTCAATCTTATATTGAATGCCGCCAATTTCAATGGCCATAATCTGTGAAGCAAAAAGCAGAAGCAAAAAGAAAGGAATTCGTAAAATGACTTTTTTCATCTAAAGTGAAAGTTTAAAGGTGAAACAAAATTTCTCAAAAATAGAGATTTTTTTAATTTCCTGACGACTTCTTTCAGGGCAATCTGCCCGGCTTTTTCACTTAAGCAATGCTACTGCCGTTCCAATTGCTCCTTCTGCCGGAAAAAATCATTTTACATTTTTACTCCATCCGCATCATTTTGCCCTCTTTTTCATACTCTTTTTGAATGCCTTTGAGCAGATCGGCGGCTGAAATTGTTTTGCTTCCCTTTTCAAGGGTTTGCAGTCCTGCGAATTGGATGGCATTTACAATATTTGCGCCGGTGAGTTGATATTTCCGGGCTATCTCTTCCAGATTAACCATTTTTTCCACAGTTGCGGGCAAAGGCAGGTAGTTATTCCAAAGTTGCAGCCGCTCAGTCAAATCCGGATTTTCAAAGGCAATGATTGAATTGAAACGCCGCGTAAAAGCAGAATCGATATTTGATTTCATATTGGAAGCAAGAATCACCAGTCCTGCATGTGATTCAATTCTTTGCAAAAGATAGGAAACCTCCTGGTTTGCATACTTGTCATGTGCGTCCCTCACGCCGGTGCGCTTGCCGAAGATTGAATCGGCTTCATCAAAAAAAAGAATCCACTCTTTGTTTGCCGCTTTATCAAAAAGCTTTGAGAGGTTTTTTTCAGTTTCGCCAATATATTTTGAAACCACCATGGAAAGGTCGATGCGAAAAACATCCCGCCCGGTGTATTTTCCCAGCAAACAGGCTGTCAGGGTTTTACCTGTTCCGGGCGGCCCGTAAAAAAGTACGCGATAACCCGGTTTGATTTTCCCGCGCATCTGCCATTCATGCAGTAGTTTGTCGTTGTGCTTTAACCATATTTCAATTTCACGGATTCCAAGAGAAGTTTTGTCATTAAGCACCAAGTTGCCCCACTCCATTTCGGTAGTGATTCGTTCGGCAGGAAAATCGGATGAAAAACGCGGTTTGGATATTTTCCCAAGGGTGAACAAGTCAACGTATTCTTCATCCAGAACCAGTCGTCCGCTCATTTTTGGCTCGCCCGGCTCGGGATTTTCCACTTTTAAAATTCCCTTTCGGGCAAAAAGGTGGCTTTCGTCAAAAAGCTGTATCGTCTCTATCCTTTTTTCCAGATTATTCCCTGCCAGAACATAAAGAGCCGTTTCGCCGGTAGGCAGAATACCGCGGTAGTTTTTCCCTTTTATGCCGCCAAATTCAGGAAAATCACCACCATTGGGAAGGTAATAGGCCATGATTGATGAGAAAAATCCGGAGTCTAAATGTGGCACAAGCGCCATCAGCAAAAGGACAATTTCTTCAGACGACAGACTGTTTTCCTGAATAAACCGGACAAGCGCCGAGCTGTTCTTTTTTGGATTGAAAACAGGGAAAGCAACAGTATTTCCCTTGATTTCCAGTTCAAGTCTGGTTCGGATGATTTCTCTCAGAAAGTTTAACGCATCGGTAAGTCCCATATTTAACAATATTTTTTGCGCAAAGATAATTCAGTTGACTTTCCGCAATATGTTTTATCAGCTCTTCAATTTATGATGAATCGGTTACGGTTTAATCTTCTTTATTTCAGGTAACCGCTTGGCCCTGTCAACAATCAAAGGCTTCAACCGTATCAAATCTTTATTCACGTGGGTGTTTTCAACAAGACTGTCCACAAGTGCAGTTTTGTCCGGTTTATCTTCATTAATTTCGGCTATCTTTTTCTGCAATGCTGCCAGTTTAATAATATCCTGTGCTACAGAGCTTTTACTTTCAGCGTCACTCTTTTCTTCTTCCGGGATTTGTTTTTCTGCAGAAATTACTTTTTCTGCAGAAATGGCATCATTCGCCAGGCTCGCAGCTTTTTCGCTATTGCCAAGCAACAAATTGGAAGTACTTATTTGAATCAGATCCTCCGGAGTGGAAGCTCTTTTTTCCAGTTTTTCAGTGAGCTGCTCCATTTTCTCTGCCGAAGCTTTGTTTTCCGGATCGGCAATGACCTGTTTTTGCAATTTGGTTAATTCTATTTTATCGTTCGACACCGTAATCTGGGTAATACTCGAATATCCGATCATCACGATGGAGACAAAAAAGAAAAGCAGAAGTTTGCCAACCGGTTCTTTCCTGATAATATAGTAGAGCAGTCCAACGCACAGAATCAAAAACAGAAATCCTCCCAACACGAGAAGTACTATTTCATAAAGCATCAATCCATCGACAAATGTTTTCATATCTGTAAAAATTAAAGGAACACATAAAACGCTGAATTTAACTATCTTGCATATTTCGCATAGGCATTGTTCAGTTTTGTATCATACTGGTTTTCCCGGTACTTCGGTCCGTTGTATCTTCTTGCAAACTCCGACCAGTTATGCGAATTCAGCAGTTGCAACAGATTATTCACCACAAGGAATTTCCCGAAAGTCTGTAATTGCAGCCTTTCATTGGTTTTCATATCGTCCAGAAAATGGTGGATGGTTTCAAATCCCAGGGATAAAAAATGGTACCCCATAATTTGAAATAATCCATAAGATGCAGAAGCATAGGCAGCTTCAGCAACGCCGGGCGCCGAACTGATGGAGATTGCCCGGTTTAACCTGTCCCACTCGCCGGCGCCGCCCAAATAATAGCTCTTTGCCCAGTTCGGGCCTAAAACATCAGCAAAGCCACGCTGCAAAGGAACCGGGTCAATTCCCCTTGCCTGCAATTGCTTCCAGAAAACATGGCGCTCAAACAGAATTACAGGAAGGCCGTTAAACAAAAATCCCCGGCCATTGCTTTCAACATCCCTGACCGCCTTCACGGTGGCCACTTCCATTTTGAATTCCCGGGCAAAATCAGCAATGTCAGCTTCTGACAAGAATTTACTTCCGGTATCAGAAGGAGCAGACGGAGAACTTTGCAGCAATTTATCCCAGGTTTTGGTAAAGACAACCCCGTCCGGTTCCAGAGCATGTCTCGTCTGAAAGTCTATCACCGCGCCAAGGGTTGAGTTTCCAAAAACACCATCCGCAACAAGAAGATATCCCCAATCATTCAACAATTCCTGCAGCTTCCTGACCATTTCTCCCCGGGAGCCCGATTTGAGCAGGGTATGCCTGAGATCCGCAGCAGGTTTTATCGGCTCTTCAAGCAATTTATTCCACGTTTGCGTAAAAACTACGCCGTCAACCGTAAGATTATGCTTCTTTTGGAAATCTTTTACGGCTTTTTCAGTTTCCGGGCTGAATATTCCGTCCACCGTAACCTGATAGCCCCATTGGATAAGCAGTTCCTGCAGATGGGCAACCTCCGGGCCTGTTGAGTTTATTTGAAGTTGTTTCATGAAAATTACACTTAAACATTTAATCGGCAAACAATCAATAATCTACTCAAATAATTGTAAAAGGACTAAAAATATAATCAAACAATTACAATAAAAAGTAGAATTATATATCCTTTTAATTTAATAATTCTTGAGACTCATTACATCCTGTTTTTGCAAAGATTAAGCCCCACTTACCTGCTAAAAGCTCGAAACCTGCTTTTTTTAGTGTTTTAATAATCCATTTTGAAAATTCTCTTATAGTCACTCCACCAGCAGTTCCAAAAATCGCTCCCCCAGCCATTCCAAAAACACATCCAAATAACGCGCTAAATAAGCCTTTACAATAATTGTAGGACACTTTTCCTCTTTGCCAAAGACTAAAGATATTTTGTACAACAGCATCTAATATTAATGAACCAGCAGCTCCTGAAAGACACCAAGCTACAACAGCACCCAACGTCACACCTGCTGCAGCAGCAGGTGCAGCTCTTTGAATAACAATATTTTTCTGCTGTTGCACCACATGCGTCAACTCATGCGCCAGCAACCTTTTCCCATCACCGGAATGCGGGTTATATTTCCCCTGATTAAAAAACACATCATTCCCGACCGTGAAAGCGTGGGCATTTAATTCCCGGCTCATTTGAACAGCATTGGAATCCGTATGTACCCTGACATTGGAAAAATCAGTTCCAAACCGGCTGCTCATAAAATTTTGCGTGGAACTGTCGAGCGAACTCCCTCCGCCTCGTGCACTTTGAATTCTGTTATTTAAATAATTTGATATAGGCAATGATTTACCCGAAGCCTTCATCAAAATTCTTTCGAACAAGAAGCTTCGTTTTAACTTTTCTTTTGTTTCACAATTAGAACAATTCCTTCTGATTGTATCAGAATCAGGTTTTCGCATCACCTGATCGGCAATGCTGTCCGCTTCAACTTCGGCAGGACTATCTACAGCGCCAACTTCCAGTTGCGCCTGAACCATTGCGCCATTGCTTAACGCAAAAGAGGAAGCCGGTTCAAAAAAAGAATTCTGAGTCTCTGCGTGAGCTTTTAAGCCATTCCCTGAAAAGAAGGGCTGATGCCCGACAGAAGCCGGTCTCTGTGTTTTTTCTGCAGTTGTTTTCATCATCAAAATTTTTAGAATAATAATCTACCATTCCACAAAAAGGGTCTCTTTCATCGCTTCGTTTTTTATCCGGCTGATCATCCACGGCATGGCATCCATCAAAATGTCAATCGTTTTTTGCTCCACCTGCAACAGCCATCCTTTTTCATTCCGGGTCAGTTTGCCGTCGCGCTGAAGAAAAGCTTCCCTTAAACCCTCAATACTTGTATTTTTCAATTTTTGCCAATGCTTGATTATGGCATTCAGCAATTGTTCCGCTTCTTCCCTTTCAGCCGGAAGCAGCTCCCACGCTCTTTCAACCGGCTGCGCCAAAGGATAGCCCAATAAAATTTTATTGAGCGGCAGCTCAAATTCTGCAATTTCCTGTTTCCCGGTAATCAAAAACTGCGATATGAAAAGCGCTTTCTGATGTGCTTCCCTGTCTTTCCAATGTGTTTTATCATCCCAATAACCAAGTTCCTTAGACAGAGAAATCAACCAGGGGTGGCAAATCACCAGTCCGGCATTGGAGATATAATAGGTTGCAGGCTTATTTTTATTTTCCTGTTCATTTCCGGGTTTTGTCTCTTTCAGAAGATTTTTCCCTGAAAAATCAAAATCTTCCATCTTTTTTTCCCGAAAAGCAAAGAAATCTTCCGCATCATTTTTTTGAGTTGCTGCCGGGCTGTCTGCCGGAAGTCTGCTGCCTGCTGAAATTCCGGCAATTGAATCCTTCTCCTCGGATTTTTGTGTTTCGCTTAAAAGATCATCCAACCACTCCCTTTTAACCCGTTCTGTCAATTCCTTATCATTGATTTCCCGGAGAGTATTTTCAAGCAAAATAACAGGCGCCGAATGGCGATGAAGTTTTTTCTGCGTTCTGTGACGCTCTTTTTCAATGATACAGATACAATTTTCAATTATTCTCTGATGGCTTTTACTTATCCCGGAAAAAGAAACAGGCAAGGCATCCGGTTGAGAATAACCCGTCAGCTGCATCACTTTGTTTATAAATTCTTCTACGCCCTGCCATAAAAATCTTTTCAGGGCGTTCAGGTTTTCAAGGAATAAATCTTTCAGCAATTCTACTGAAAGGCTGTTTTGCTGCAACTCCATCAAAACAGCCTTTTCAAGCGCATCCAATGACCTGTTTTGGGAATAACCGGGCAAAACTCCCGTTTTCAGAAAGTTGATAAAAATTTCAAAATGCGTTTCCGGTATTGTTCTCACTGCCACATCTGCTGCCACAGGAATCGGAGTTCCGTTTCCGGAAGGAATAAAACTGAGCTTTTTCTGAAGTTCGGTTTTAAATCTTTCAATGGTTTTTTCAACCAACTCATTTTCCCAGTTCACTGCGTTTAATCTCCCGACATCCAGTTCAAGCCGGTCAATCCGAATTCTTCTTTCAGGGAAATCTGTTTCATCCACAATTTGCTCAAAAGCCGGTAAAATCCTTTCCCTGTACAGAAATGACAACCGACCGGACAAATCCAAACCTTCCCGCCGGTCTTTAAAAGTTACCTCCAGTTCCTGATAATGAATGATATGATGCAAATGTTCCATTCCCCTCAATTAGAATTTATAGCTACCTTATGGGAGGTCTGATGATATTTCTCAATATATTGGGATTCAATCTATTCAAAACACTTTGATCCAATGTCTTAAGCACTGTTACATCTAATTTTTCCAATAGCTTGACATCCAGCTTTTCTATCGTAGCCGGCTTCATCTTTTCAATAATTTTCACATCCAAAGTCTCAATCTTTTTAGGGGA
>CAZVAD010000005.1:13833-20922 GCA_964624645.1 uncultured Mariniphaga sp. | reverse complement strand
ATTTTAGCCGGGCTCAATTGTTCAAGATTTTTTATCGGCAATTGCACCAAAATATCAGGAGAGTACAATTCCCATTCCTTAGGGGACAACTTGAGCAAATCTTCCAAACCGGGTCTTTTCGGAATAGGTTCCGGTTCTGGCTTAGGCTTAGGCTTTGGGTCAGGTTTTGGCTCCGGCTCTGAAGGCTTTTTATCCTCTTCCGTTTCTTTCTCTTTTTTTGAATTGTCTGCAAAACCAATCTGAATCACTGAACCGGAGGCGCCGTTATTACAGCACAGGTAAGGCAGATAGAAATCGGCAATAATCTTTCCGTCAGGTAAATTGCTGGCTTTACCTGCAAGAGAACTATCTTTTTTATAAACCATGATAAATGTTCCGCCAACGGAAACTCCCGCTCTGTGTTCAAACCCCGGGTGTTTGGCTGCAAAATTTGAAAACAGTCCTTCCTTTTGAATCTTTAAAATTCTGCCAGCCAGTTCTTCCTTCAATGCCTTCAGGGATTCCGGATCGCAGCGGTTCAGGATATAGTGCAGGTTCTGTGTCAGCTCAGTGAAGTCGGGCGCATAGGATGCGCCTTTCAGTTCTTCCTTGTTTTTCTCCACATTTTGAAGCAGAATTCTGGCGGTCTCCCTCAGCATTTCCCAGGCAGCTTCAAAAGCTGTTGCATTGATGGTGGAAAGGCTCGTGTTCCGGAGCAGTGCGGCCAGGTCTTCTATTTTATCAATGAGTTCAACATAGACATTTTTCAGCGGAAACTGATTCTCCCCAAACTCTTTGGGAAGCGCTTTCTTTCCAATGATGCAGTATATGTAATACTGTCCCATACTCATTTCCCGGTCTCCCTCCTTCCACGGTTTATAACAGGACTGAGATTTCAAAAAATCACCATTCCTTAAAACAAGAATTTTTGACAAATCCGGGAAAAAGGGTAAAATATCTATGATTCTTCCCGGTATATCCTTGAATCCACGTATGGCATCCATCTGCATTAAATCAACCGCATGGAGCACATTCTCCTGTTTTGAAAAATCTGTAACCGCCGCCATGCTTCCCTCCCGGATTGTATATTGAGTCTCAGCTCCTGTCTGTGGTTGATTTTCCTTTGCTTTATCATCAACGGTCATCTGCAACATTATCGGCTGGAAATACTGAACCTGAGTATAATAGACCTGAGTAGGCAGCAGGAAAAATTCCCGTTTAACCACAAGCTTCTGATTGGCAAGGAAGCAAAGCAAACGTCCCAAAAAGCAAAGCAATTCTTTCCGGTTGGTTTCAAATTGACTTTCCAGATCATCATAATAGCTGTTTTCAATAGCAATATCTGATGCATCATCACCCATTTTCAAAGTAACAATATTGAACGGAAGATTGAATACATCCCGCTGTTTCAGAAGTTCTTCATAAACAGCTTTCAAATCCTTTCCGATATGCCCTTCAATCCTGAAAAAGTCGTTGTGCCCAATATCATACAATAACGGATTTTCAACAAAAGCAAGCCTGGGATTCTTGTTGTAGAACCCGGAATGATAGGAAAGATTGGTTATTTCTTTTCCATATTTTGTTTTTGAAAAATTCCATTTTCTGAATATTTCCGAAGGATCGTAATAAAAAGGAATCGCTTTTTGAGACAAACAGGCCTTTCCGCCCATGCTTGGCGTGATTTTTATCTCTTTGGCATCTTCCGGCCATTTAAAACTTTTTACAAGCAAGGCCATCCGGTCAAAAAGCATTTTCAGCTTGCCCACTTCACCCTTTTGGTTGTTCAATACGGGAGAAAAAATAAAATAATTCCGGTAATCTTCCACCCCATCCTGCGAACTCCGGGTGGCTTCCCCTAAAGAAAGGTGCCACGGGAACAAAGATTCATCAGGCAGGCAGACGGACATTGTATTCAGTCCTGTTTTCTTAAATTCATCATAAGCCTGAATCAGGTCAGAAATGAAATCATAGAAATACTGCGTAAAAATCAACTGGCTACCTTTGGCGACTTTCGACATTTCAGCTAAAACGGATTCCAGCTTCTCAAATGGATTTGATTTCAGTTCAAGTACTCCCCTGAAAATTTCAAACGACAATTTATAAGCTTCGGCAATCTGCTTCAGAACATCAGGTGAAATAACCTTCTGAAAAGCATCAAGAAGCTCCTCTCCTGACTTTAACGAATTGAAAGGAACGTTCAAACGCTGCAAGGCCACATCGGGCAGCCGTGTTTTGGCAAATTCGGGGTGAAGGTTTTGGGAAGAAAATTTATCGCCGGGGAATTCAAAACTTTTCACATCTTTCTTTTCAATCAGAACCGGCTTTACGGTAAAACTCACTTTTCTGCCCTTATCCTCACAATCATCCGTCAGGCAGTTTTTAAGGTCTTCGGTCTCTTTTTCCAGAAAGAGAGCAACTGCATAATCTGCCAGAAATTGTTTACTGGCGCCGATTTCTTTATCGCCGGTTTTCACGGACTCCTTATTCACCAGTTCGTACATGGTGAATTGGTTGTAAGGCTGCAGGCTGTTCAGGCTGTCCGGCAATTTATATTTTCTGAAGTGGCTGTATTCCCCGTCAGAAAACCGAATCAGATTTCCTGTGGAAGTGACGCCTGTCCCTTTCGGGATTTTGATGCTTTTACCATTGAACGAAGAATCCAGACCACATGCAATGCCAATCCCAATCAGGCTGCTTCTGGTCAGCTGATCCTGTCCATCCAGATAGTTTAAAAGATCATTCAACTGTTTGGCAGTCAACACCTGGTCTGCCACAAATTCGGGGTAAAAATTATTACGGCTCATACCTTATTTTTTTATAGGCAATAAAATTTTAAAAAGTTCCCAGCTTTGTACTTCCCAGCATCACCGGGTTTTCAATATCTGTATCACAATCATATAAGCGCGCCTCAGGGTACTCGCTATGTACATTGCTTAAAAAACTGACCATTTTGTTGTTGGCTTCCCGAAACGCATTTTTCTTATCTTCGTCAATATTTATCAGTTGTTCTTTATAATCTCTCAATGCACCCAGCCAGTTTTTATAAAGCGACTGAAACGCATTCATTGCCGTGTGGTTGATCCAGCACACTTTCACAAAAACATGCGCAGGCGCTTCTGATTTTATGGTATTTTCAAAAAACCGCCTGAAATCCATATCCCTGAATCGCTCCGGCCAATAAGGCAAAATAGCCGTCAGGCGAAAAGAGTACGGATCATCGCAACAGGAATCTCCTTCATCAAGGCACACCGGCATCAGTCTGTAATCCGTTTCAGGATGTGCGGAAGATTCACCCTCCGGCAAAAAGCGGGGGCGCAAAAGCAGATGTTCAATCAGATACATGCCCTCTTCATCGCACAAAGACGTAAACCGCTCTGCCATTTCATCTGCAAAGGCCTGAGCGGATTCCTCTCCGGTGAAAAAGGAATCGGTTACAGCCAGTTCATTCTTCCGCTCGTCCAAAAGCCTGACAAAAATCTCCGATGGAGAAGTTTTATCAACCAAATACCTTTCTCTGACCGAAAGGGCGGCATAAACCTTATTCAGAAAATCATCCGCTTCACGGCGGGTTTCAAAGGTTTCGGCAGCAACGAATTTTTTATCCCCGGAACTGCCAGGAATTTCAAAACCATACTTCGGCTGTTCTCCGGTTCCCTGATTGACAATTTCAATATTTTCAACACAAAACAAATCCCGCCTGCTGAAATCTGCAATGCCGGTATAGCGGGCAACCCGCTTTCCAATTCCGCTGACATTTTCCGTATTCCACACTTCATCCAGATAGTCAAACGCCTTTCCGCGCTCATTACTGACAACCGGATAATCTCTGAGAAAAGCAATTTTATCCTGAATCAGACGACTTTGGGTTTTCCTCACTTTTTCATTTCCTGAAACGGTATAAAGCATCAGCACGTAATCATTGAAAGATTCTGAAAATCTTGCCAGCAAATGGTCTAAAAAGCGATTGCGCCGGTCATAAAAAGTCTCTTCGGACTCCATCAGCTTTTCAAACTGATTTTTAACCGCTTTCTTCTTTGAATCACTCCCGGAAGAACTCTTCAACTCCAGAACATCTTCCGCCGAAACCTTTTCCTTTGTTTCATAGTCTTCAACCTGCCTGAACAATTTCTCAACATTATTCAACCCGGATAAAAACTGACTAAAATAGGTCTGATCTATCCGTTCATCAATACTGAACAGGTCTTTGGCATGATACAACTGGGAAAAAAATCCGGAGAGAATCTGATCATAAAAAGTCAGATAAGCCTGCAACTGCAACGCCTGCGCCCTGCGCTCATCCGTAGCAGTCGGCGGCAATCCGGCCGGTCCCACTCCGTAAACTTCGGGCAAATCATTCTGAACGGAATAATACTCATCCAACGGGTAGTGCGTTCCATTCGGTGCAGGCCGGTCCTTTTGATGGCCGCTCAGTTTTGTACGGGAATTTTTCCCTTTCAAAACGAAAAGGATGTCCTCCGTTTCATCTTTTTTGGCACGCACCGGCAATTTGCCCTTAAAAAACAGCACCTTGCTCCTGCCGGTATCCAGAACAGCTTTTTGATTGCCTTCCAAAATCAGACTCCATTTTTGTCCCGAAGAACTGGGCTCTCCCTGTTGGTTGTATGCGGTAAGCATCACATTTTTCACGGCAAGCACCCCCTTAATATCCATGATGAAATTGATCATATCGGAAATTCTGATCTCAGTTCTCAATGAAGTTTCTTTCAGTTCCCGGGTATCGATAAACCCATGTTCCAGCTTCGGCCCTTCAAAAATCTGTTCGGCAGGAATATTTTTCTCAACCATCTCCCGAAGGGAATAGAACTTTATGTCGGGGTTAAAATAAGATTCGATTTTAAAATAAACTTCCGCCAGAACCTGTTCGATATCTGTTTCGGGGCTTACTTCAATATCCGCACAAAATGCCACATTCACCGGGGTTACAATGTCAATGCTTAAAAAATCCTCGCAAAGATTCCGGTGTGCATTCAGTCTTTTTTGAGCGACTTTTACAGATGCAATAATCATCTGCCACTTTTCGTAACAGGCGCTGAAAATAGCCTGATGCAATGGCGAACCACTCTCTTTCAGACTGGATTTTATCTCTTCCTTCTGATTCTCCTGCACGAAACCTAAAAGATTAATCAGGTATTCAAAAGCTTTGGTTTCTCCCGGCAAATCATAAATTGCCTTCACCCGGAAAGCCTTGTTTTTTTCTGAAATCTGTATTTCCAGCAGTGAAGCATTATTGCTGGAAATTTCTTCCATCAGGCGGCTGTCCGCCTCATTCCATTTCGGCAGGACAATTTCAAGCAGGACTTCATTCAACCCTGAATCCTGAAATGTGTAATTTATATTTCCTGAATTCAGGTCGCCAAATTCATCCGTGTTTTCCAAATCAAGAAGCACACGATACAACCCGCGGATATTAACCGGGGACGTCTCTTCCGATTCGGGGAAATAGACCAGCTCGTCTTTTTCAACGGACGGATAAACAGGCACTTCACTGTTTGGAATAATATTGCCTTTTTTCAATTTGTCCACGTTCATTTTTGGAAACAGCCAGGCGTTATGGATTCCGGGAGTGTCGGCCAGAAGTTTCCGGTAATCTTCAACGGTCTGCGGCGCACAGGTAAGAATTTCACCGGCTGAGAAAAAAGCCTGCCCCGCATCGGTGCGTCCGTCTTCTGAAGCCAGCAGGTCCTGAATCTGAAAATCGGCGCGATACCCTAACTCTGTGATTGCATAACTCAACGCCTCCAGAATGGTTATTCCGGGGTCATGTGCATTATAGTCTGTCCACAACCGGTGAGCCAGCTCCTCAACATACTTCAGTCCCTCCGCCCGAAGCAGCTCATAATCCTGGGCAGGCGGCAGTTTCCTTGTTTTCGATATGATGTATTTGTCGTCCATCAGCATTCTTCGTCTAAGTTTTCAAAATCAATTTTGTGCCTTGGTTCACTGTTCCCTACATCTCCGGCAAATGACACAAAAACCGAACGGGCTGACGTTGCAACGGCTTCCTCAACATCCCCGGACTTGTTTCCGTCAACAATGTGGTACATTTTGAAGCAGGTGACATAATCCACATAATCCCGTTTTTCAACAAAATCCAGAAGCACACTCTTACTGATTTTCCCGCCAAATTCAACCTCTTCCTGCTGATTAAAAGCCCAGGGAGAAAGGTGTTTTTCAATATCATCCATAAGTTGGTTGCTAAGAAAATCTCCGTCAGCCGAATGAAATTTCACTTTAAAATCAAGCTGAATCTCTTCAAACCGGGCATTTTTCACCTGCAACTGCACGAAAGGAGAAGTAAACTGACGCAAATAGTCTTCAATTTCGATAAGGGTGCCGATATCGGTTTGCGGGCGAAGCGGATTCACCGCATTCTTCCCGGAAAGATCAGGAATGGGAACCACAAGCACATGCCCGGGCGCCAGTTCATTATCGTTTTTCGTTTGTCCCCCAGAAATTTGTGCATGATTAATGCACTTCACCTTATAGATTTGCGGGAACTGCTGCAATACCATCCGTTCATAATCCCAGACCGATATCGCCCGGTTTTTATGGCGCAAACGCTCAGAGATTCGCACCGAGGATTGCTGCTCCGTCTCTTTCGTTCTTCCGTCAAAAGAATTGTAGGGTTGTGAAATTTTACGGATTGCCGGATTGCTGATCTGCAGTTTTGAAATGGTTCCGGCAGCAAGAGTTTCAGAAAATTCAACACCGGTTTTCTGAAAATCAATCAACTCTGCCTTAATTGCCTGGGCATGAACAGCAATCAAATCACAAACAGCAGCGCTGTTTTCCAAAATCGTCCCCCTGATCCAGAACAGCTGCTCACCCATTATCGTGTTGACGTTCGTTGCGGCTGCAGGAAAGCCAAACCGGATAATCCCGGTTTTTGTGAGACTGTTGGTTTCATCAACAATATCAAATTGCCCGAAATCAACCCACTGGTTGTTTTCAGCCAAAAAGCTCCAGTGGATTTCCTGCCTGCTGAAAGCCGGGTCAGCGCTTCCGTCAGAAACTTTAAACAGCAACTGAATGGAGCGTCCTGCCTGAAAATCATCAAGGCCAATATAAATTTCCCCTTCGTTATTATAG
>CAZVAD010000005.1:2957-13733 GCA_964624645.1 uncultured Mariniphaga sp. | reverse complement strand
GCGTTTTTCAACTCTTTTTCACTGTATGCTACTGCACTCTCATCTCCGGTTTTAATTATTTTATCCCGAACTGAAGGAATAGCATCCTGGATTATTCCTGAAGCTGCATTTGAAAGGTCTTTGCTGTCCACAAAAAAAACAGTTTTGTCTCTATTCGTCAATTTGGAAACCCTTTCCCATGAGCCGTCCCTCAAAAATTCAATTTCAATTTTCTTATTGAAGTTATACTGTTTTGAATACTCTGTCTTATATTTCGACCAATCAGTGTCAGCCCACTCAAGATGAATTGCAGCATTGTCAAGTTTTTTCAGAAAAATTTCATTGCTCCCGATGATAAAAGCAGAACCAATCCGGGGTTGATGGGTAAAAACCGGAAAGGGTTTGGACGGGTCCAGCGTGCCCAAATCATTTTGAAGAGACAAATTTTTTACGCCATTCACTTTAACAGAAATAGTTGCTTCAGTAATAATAAGGTTTTGTAAATCTTGCTGGAAATTGTATTCTCCGGGGGAGCTTTTCAACAAAAACTGTATGATCGGCAGCCGGGCGTCAAAACTAAATTCCTGATGAATGTCTTCATCGTAAGGCAGAAATCCAGGATCTGCAGCGCTCAGCTTCACGGTGAAGACCAAATCTTTGCTCTCAATTCTGACTTCTGTGATTTCTGCTTCATGCCAGCCTTCTTCGCCGGTTATCAATGCCCTGAAAGCTTTTGCAAATCCCTCTTTCAACTCCAGATCTGAGGTTTTGATCTTAAACCTGAATATAATTTCCCGCTCACCTTCTTTCATGTATAAAACCGGATGTGCAATGGCAAAACCGGTGGTTGCCCGTTTATTCGTTGCGGGATTTCCAAAAGGTTTCCAGCTTTTCTCGGGAGTCGTCAATTCAGCGCCGGAGCCATCCCCTGAATTGGCAACCGGAGCAGCGAACAAAGAGGAGTATTCATCGCCGCTGCTGTCTTCTTTCTGAACCTTTAATGACCGGATACTCTTTACTTTTCCCCGGTTAAGGACTGCATCATTTTTTAATTCATAAAATAATTCGCTGCCATTTTTATCCTTTCCAGCCTTAAATACCGTTCCCTCCTTTAAAAGATGCTGGTCTCTGTTCTTTTGCAACTCCAGAAGCAAGTGCACTTTATCAGGCTTTGCCGGGAGTTCTTCCATCCCTAAAATATCTTTATAATAGAACTGCAAATGCCTGCCGGTAAAATTATTCAACTGATCCTGAGCTTTTTGAAATAGTTTGATAAAGGTCAGGAACAGTGCATAGTGCGGCTCGTGTGCCGGAAAGTTTTCAAGGGTCTCCTGCAATGCACCACCGGCATTATAAACAACAGCGCTGTATGACTTTAATATTTTCCATATAATTCCCTTAAAAACAGCATGTTCAGCAGTGTTTTTAATTTTCTCCGGAACAGTTGCCCCGTTGATTGGCGCTGTAAAAATATTATCTATAGCCCAGGGCTCGCTCAGTTTGTTCTCCAGCAAATTCTTACAAAGCTTGATCTCTATCGGCGAAAGTGGAGAAGTTATGGTTTTAGCTGAGTTTATCATTCCTTCCGTTTCGGATGCCCGGAAAAATTGAGTCAGCTGTGAAAAGGGTACGGCAAGACGTGACGAAATGCTATTTCTTAGATATTCGGTAAAGGCAATATCTAGTGGTAATGTTTTCAGTTGATTGTCAAGCTCGTAAACCAACGTGGACAAAAAATTGAACAGCGCAGTATAATTGAGCTTCAAATCCTGTGTGTTGCCGGAAGATTTGATGGCGCCAAGCAATTGTTTCACATAAATGAAAAAACTTTTAACCTCCTGCTTCTGAATGCCTGCCAGAATTACGCTCACATCCGTACTCATCAACGGAATCCAGTCTCCGTCAACCTGATTGCGGTTGTTGTAATAATTGAGATAGGCGGCATATTCTTTGGCAAACAGTATCAGGTCTGCTCCAGTTCTTTCGTCAACCCGTGCAAATTCAGGAAACAACGCTTTCAGCGCCCGCTCATGCCGGCTGACCCCCGAACGCAACAATGTGTTTTTATATGAATTTTCTACAGGCATTCCTTATTGATTTTGCTCAGTTTGTCTTTTCATTTTTATAAAATGGATACACATAATTATAGCGGCTGTTGGTGGCTTTCACCGTATAATCCAGTTTTATCAGGAATAATCCCTCGTTTTCATTTGTTTCAGAAATATCCACGCGATTCAGATTTATCCGCGGCTCAAAAAACAGCACTGCGGTTTCAATCAGATCCGCCACATAGGTTTTTAATGATGTGGACAAGGATTCAAACATGAGTTCATCGAGGTAGCAGCCATAATCCGGTTGCATAACTCTTTCACCGGGTCTGGTGCTCAGTAAAATATGCAGACTGCTCTCTATATCCGCCTCATTTTCCAGCATACCCACTGATTTTCTGCTTTTGCTGAATTCCGGGGGGAAACCCCAGCCCCTGCCTAAAAATGATTTGTCTTTTTCCATCATCTGATTTCTATTTTCCATGCCGCAACGGAATGTTTTCCGCTTTCAATTAATTTTCACTATTCCTCCCTGTATTTCAGTGATTCCATCGCCTGAAATGCTGACGCTTGTACCCTCCAGGGAAATTGTTGTCGCTTTGACTTTCAGCGAGTTTTCCGCCTGAATATTCAGATTCACTGAAGATTGAAGCGTAATCCCGCTACTGTCCAGCGTAACCTTATTGCTGTTTTCATCCATTAACTGAATGAGATTTTCCTTTTCACTGATGAGAATACTTTTTCCTGCAGGTGTTTCTATTTTCACAGATTTTTCATCATCGTTGAAAGTGAATTTCATGTTTTCCCTGCTCACATATCCCTTTTCGTGGTTTTCATCAGATGCCGTGAACGGCGCAGGTTTTGCGCTGCTGTTGAGCATACCCAGAATCACTGCCTGCCCGGGATCATTTTCAATGAACCCAACAATCACTTCATCTCCAATTTCCGGACGAAAAAATATACCCCTGTTGTTTCCGGCATCTGGCGTAGCAATTCTTGCCCAACAAACAGGGTCAGCATCACTTATTGCCGGGATTTTCACCCGCACCCGTTCTTCGCCCAACGGATCTTCCAAATCTTCTGCAATCCCGATCATCAATCCGCTTACACTTGAAAGCCTGCCCAGAACAGAAGAACCGGCGTAGGGATTTATCTTTTCGGCAAACCATTCGGGAGAAAGGCCAAATTCAACTTCGATAGTCCAGTTTCCGTCTTCAAAATTCTGAGTTACGCCGTTTACAAACACCGGCCCTTCAAATCGTTCCCCTACTCCATTCAGCCCGATGAAATCTCCGGGATAAATCTCCGGAAAACCCATAAAGGTTACGTTACCGCGTATTTTTGACAACCGTTGTTTCTGCAATTTGGCATCAATTATGGCTTGTTGTTCTTCTTCCGAAAATTTCCCGGAACTGGCATAGCGGTCATTTTTTTTATCAATAACCGCAGATAACTCTTTGGATGTAAGATTTCCTGCATCGTTTTCCCAGTTTGCAGGCGTATCTGTCTCAACCCCACGAATTTCCTGATTGCTGTAATCCCATGAGTCCAGCTGAATTCCGGGGAAATGGGCACGTGAGTCAATTTCGGCATGGTAATCAATTATTGTAGCGCCGTGCAATACGTCCAGTACCGGATCATTTTCAGGTTTCGGAGTAAAAAAAGATACATTCCCGTCAACCACCACGCAAATTTTCCCAATCCTGTCCATGCGCGAAACAATAAAATCCCAATCCGTAACATCATACTGAATAACATCTTCATAGACAGTTTCCGTGGACTCCACATCACGCTCCAACTTACTCTGTGTCAAGATTTCTTCCGCAATTTCAGCATCGCTCATCTCTTTAAAATGTCTCATTTTCCGGCCAATGGTCATCACCACCGCTTCATCCCTGCATTCCACAATCAATTCCGAGCCTTCCGTTGAGATCGTATTTTTGTGGCTGATGATAATCCCCTTGAAAATCAATGAATTATCCGAGCGGTATCCCAAATGAAATTCAATAGGATTCCCCGGAACAAACAATTCGCTGTTGCTGATTTCAAAATCTTCTTTTGAAGGATTCCCGTCTTCAATCCTGACAGTGGCGGAAGGAATTTTATTTACTTCCCTTGTTACCCGAATACTTCCGACCCTGATTGAACCGGGAATTTCCTGATCGTTCACCTTAATGGTCCAGGTGACGACGTCAGGCGTTTGAGAGCTCGGAATGATTCGGGGGATATTCATAACTTCAACTTATTTTATGGGAGGAAACTGAATGGAAGTTCCCTGTTTAATTTTTCTGAAACTGAGCATGCCATTGGCTTTTGCAACATCAATATAATATGCCTGAGAATCATAGATTTGCTTTACCATTAACGGGAACCGGTCTCCGCCTTTAAAAATCCGCAGGTGCGTGATGTCAGGCGACTGGCTATCTTCGCGAAGCTCGGCCTCTTCTTCGGAGATTACGCTTTCCAAATCCAGTTTCACCGTTGCCCGCAAAGGGGTTCCGTCCGGTTTGAACAGCTTATAATCAATGCTCATGGAATGAAGCACCCCTTTGAAAATGCCTTCTTCGGTTCCCCAGCATAATTTCAGATAGCGCGGGCGGTGAATATTTCCGTCATACGCATGGCAAAACTGTTTCAGCAATTGAATTTGCGGAGTAATGTCATTTTTGGATGGATCACTCGGCTCCAGCATATAAAACGCATTGCTGCCGTTTTGAACAACTCCCGTTCCGTCAAACAGCAACTCCACACTGAATTTTTGCGGTTCCGTGCCGATATATTTCTGAGGATTGGCTGTTCCCTGTTTTGTTCCGGGAACATATTTCAATCTATACTCTTTTTTATAGGTCTCGGGGTTAACCTGAACATAAAATCTGCTTTCTCCTTCTACGACTACCTTTGACGAAGAAGAAAAATCATCTTTACTGTAAGCTTCTATCCACCATTTTTCAAGTTTGCCTGAAATCATTTCCTTACCTCTCTTTTTGTTCTTTCAAAAACATTTTCATTTGCTTCAAACTCTCCTTCAGAATCTCTTTCCTGAATTTTTCCAGTTCACCGGAATTGAGCGTCAACCCCTGATTCTGGTCTGAAGGCTCCACTATCGCCTTAATTTTTAACTCCCTGAACTCTATCGGCATTTTAACGGAATCAGATTAACAGTGCATCAAAATACTGATAGGAAAGCGTGAGTGTTTCCACAACAATTGAGTTTTCCTCTGCATTGAAATTGCTCACCTTCCAGCTTTTAGGTATCGCATTGATCACATGCCAGTTATATAAAGGCAAATGCTCTGCATTCAAAAGCGAAATCATCACATTCAACGGATGAAAATCAAAATTCTCTATTGCGTCCCTGCACCACTTGATGATGCCCGAACCGATGAACAGGCCCCGTTTCAGGACTAAATCATCGTATTTGGTGCGCAGTGGCAGATTGTGGACAAAACGATTGTTTCCGCCTTCTTTAACGGTCTCCATCTCAATTTCAGCGCCCAGCCCGCTCACTTCCTTAAAGCGAAAGTCATTGGGCGTTTGTGGGAACAGTTCAAATGCCACATTGAAATGAAAGCCAACCGGCGGATCAAAGAATCCCATTTTTATTCATTTTGAATGGTTAAACCTTCATGAACCAATTCCATGCTTTCAATAGCCACTTCATTTCCGTCAGCTTTCAAATCGGTGGACTGCACTTTAACCGGCCAAGCGTTTTTGATTTTCCAGACCACCACCGGCTCATGCTCTTCATTGAGCAGACTGATTGTAATATCACGCCTTTCAATCTGATTCAACTGAACCGTATTCCACCATCTATAAAACTCATTATCACTTTGAAATGTCCCCCGCTTGAGGGTGATATTACTGTATTTGATCATACCGGGCATTTTTCTTTTTGAAAACTCGGGACTTGCCCCGTCTCTGAATTCAATCGGGTCTATTTCCACATCCAGCCCCGAAACTTCCGTAAAACCGATTTTTGTGCCGCCCCATTCTACTTGAAAGTGAAATTTCACTAAAGGATATGTTGTCATGATTCTGTATTTTTAATGATTAAACAATTGATTATTTTATGCTTCCTGCATTTTGTGTGAGAATTTCAAAATGATAAACTCAGCCGGACGAACTGCCGCCATGCCAATTTCTATATTCATTCTTCCTTCCAGAATATCCTGGGAAGTCATGGTTTGCCCCAATCCGACGCGCACATAAAAAGCCTGCTCCGGTTTTGCACCGGCCAAAGCGCCGGCACGCCACTGCAACGTCAGAAAGTTCTCAATCATGGCCCTCACCTTCACCCAGGTATTGGCATCATTGGGCTCAAACACAAATTGTTCGGTGGCTTTTTTCACTGATTCCTCTACCATAATAAAGAACCTGCGCACCGGGATATACCTCCACTCATTATCATTTCCCGCCAAAGTTCTTGCCCCCCAGACCATTGTCCCTTTTCCGGTAAATGCCCGGATGGCATTGATTGATTTTCCGGTTCCGCTATCTACATTAAGCTCGCCGTTTTCTGCATCGGTAAGATTAAAAACTGGACCAATAACAGAGCTAAGACTCACATTGGCAGGTGCTTTCCAAACTCCACGGTCTCTGTCAACCGAAGCATATACGCCTGCAATTGCGCCGCCCGGCGGAAGCGCTCTGGTCTCTTTCTCGCAAGCATCGGCAATGGCCTGATAAACAGGGTCTATTTCGCAAAGGGTGTCGATGGCTTCCTGTTTTTCCTCATCCGATGCAGCAGCAGTTATTGCATTGTAAAGACTTTCAATGAATAAATCAGTCACCTTAAAGGCTGGTTCTCCATCTTTTACCACTGCCCCCTCTTTTACAATTTCATCATAGCCGATCCGGTAAGTATAGTTAGTTTGTAATCCGGGGAAATAGGCTGCTGCATATTTCAGGTCATTATTTCCAAACCGTTCCCTGATGCCATCCAGGGAGGAGGGCATTTCTGAACCAATGGATTCGATCAAATCGAAGATTGCAAACCGGTCCTGAAGTTTTTTACACTGTGCCAGCATTTCGGAATATATTGTGGCAATATTCGTTTCCGAAAGGTTTATCGCTTCCGGCACAACCAAAAGAGTAGGTTCATCCAGTTTCTCCACTGCCTGCACCCCGCCTTTCAATTTGGCCATATCAACTTTGCTTTCACTGCTTCTCCCAACCGAAACGATATAACATTCCCCACCGCCATTATCATAAAATAACCGGATGGAATCATATAAAAGGAACTTGCTCTTCACTTCAACTTTCTTTACCTTATTATCGGCATCAAGAGTAATCGTAACTGATTCCGGGATTACCCCTTTGCCAAAGGATTCTTCATAATCCAGCAATGATCTGATCTTGACAGGCTTGCTCGTCAAATCCTTTCCTCCTCTTTCGGCTTTTTCCGTATAGCCGATAAAAGCAGGAACGGCTGTTGCTACCTGCACTACGGATGGCGGAAACTTGGATATTTCTTCCACATAAACGCCTGGTGTACTGTAATTTGTTGCCATAATTCACTGATTTTAAAAAATTTCACATATAGATTTCTGAAAATATTGTGTTGCCTGTGTTATCCGGTTTAATCAAAGCAACTCCCGGATTGGGAAGTTCCTTGTCGCCCAACTTCACAGATATAAATCCGGAACGTGTCAGCGGATAAGCTTTTTTGGAGACAAGTACGCTGGGGTTACTGCCTTCATTTTTCACATCATCGCTACCTGAAACAACCTGATTGCTATTGAAAAGATACCGCCAGACTGTTGACAGATTCCGGAATTTAATTTCAAAAACCGGCACATCTGCCAAAAACTTTCCGGTTGTACCCGTTACATGCAGTGAACTTGCCCCTCGCATGAAAATCCGGACAATGCCAAAAACATTGAGTTGTTCCGTTTTTTCCAGCAGAGCAAGCTCTATTTTTTTTCCGGCTTCGGATAAAATCGCCGTATCGGTTACAAATTCACTTTCTCCCTCCTTTTTGATCAACGGAAAACCGGAAGGTTCCGAATCCGTTTTTTTATTGGAAAAAAGAAACAGTCTCCCGGAGGAGTCAAGTTTTGGCGCTGTGTAATTAAAAAAGTCCGAATCTTTTATTCTTAAAAGAAAAGTTAAGCTTAAATCATTCGCCAAATCGATGAAAGGCCTGCTGTCATCTTTCTCATTCACTTTTGCCCAGACTGAAAAACCTGTGCTCACCGGTCTGAAAGTGAGGTGATGTCCTTTTATGATGCTTTGAGTTTCAGCAGATGGAGAAATCATAAAAACTGAACGAAAATCATATTTATCCAACCGGGCTTTTTGTTCATCGGCATCCATATCTTTAAATTCTTCCGTGCCTTTGTTCAGGAAATAGCTGTGAAGAATCCTCACCCGGAACAACTCTCTGTATTGAATGGAATAGCTCATTTAATTTTTATTTTTCAGATTTCCGCCGATTTGCGTAATCACTCCCGACGCTGCCAGATTAATATCCCGTTCTACCTGAATTAGTTGCACCTTATAAATCACCGAAGGCAGTTGCCTGCCGCCAAGCGTTCCCCAGATGTTGTTGAGTTCATCGAAAGTCGGGGAGTAGATTTCAAGATTAAACCTGAAATCATCAAGTGGTTTATAGGCAATATTATCCCGGTTGTAAACCGTGTTGGCTGATGTGAACACCTTTTTCCCCTGAAAAAACTCAATGACAGCTGAAATATATTGCAGCGAATCTGCATAGGGCTCATCTGTATTCATAAAGTTGGCTGCAATCAACAGGTATAAATTGAAATGAAGCGGGGGATTTTTATATTCAGTTTTATTATCGCTCAATTTATAATGTGGCGTATTTTTCAGAATGGTCTCCTCTTCCAGTCTTATAAGTGTGAGAATCACCCTGTCGTTGATTTTGTCTGCTTCAGAATTTCCAGGTTCCCACAATGCAATATTTTGGAGTTCTATCTTGTTTTCGAGACCAATTTCAAGGAAGTAGTCTCCAAGCTGCTCTTTCAGAATCTGAAGTGTTTCGTAAATCATCAGGTATATGTATTAGAGTATATGTGTTTGTAAGAAGTCAAACAAATATAATAATACATTAACCTCTTTTTGTCTGTTTTTGTGTTAAACTTTCTTAATTTAAAAAAGAATGCTTACAAAATGCTGTTTCTCAATCATATAAAACCAAAGAAAAACAGCATAAAAAAATGGCATAGTCAAAATAGTCGCCACTCAAAACGCTTCCCTCATGCTCAAAAACAGATTTTCAAGTTCGGCAGCAAGCTTTTGATGGGAGCCGGTAAAATAGTTTAACATCACGGCAAATACAATTTCTTTTCCCGATTGGGCCTGCAAAGTGCCTGCAAAACATCTCACCCTTGAGAGTGTTCCGCTTTTTGCGCGAAAGTGGTTTACGGGAAGTTTTTCCGGATTAAAATAGTAAAGTGTTCCCTGCCCTGACCCAGGCAATGAGGCAGAAAAAAACCTGGAATTTTCACTGCCGGTCATCATATGCTGAATTACCGAAGTTAAGAATTCAGGAGAAACAGCATTCAAATGCGACAAACCACTGCCGTCCTCCATAATCAATTGATTTATATCCAGCCCCTTATCTCTCCAAAAATCGGTTATTTGTCTCAGTCCGGCTTCCCGTGATCCACGACTACCGGTTTCGGCAGCTATCTGTTTCACCAAATGTTCAGCAAACAGATTCACGCTTTCATAATTCAGTACTTTCACGATTTCTGCAAGAGCTGGCGATTCCGTCATATAAATCAGGTTAAAGCCCAAAGGTTCAGCAGTTGTTTCAACGGTTTCTCCGGTAATAAAAACTCCTGAACGGGAAAGGTGGAACAAAAAGTCATCAGCCAGCAATTTTTCAGGGAAGGGATTGGATGCTTTTATAGTAAAAGATTTTCGGTTTTTGGGAATAGTGCCTCTGATTACCCTGCTCCCGTCGAGCGGGCTGCCAAAAACATAGGCCAGATCGCGGTTGATATCAGACGACAACACTTCATTTTTAAAATCCAACCCTTTTACCGCTGGAAGAACTGAAATGATTTCCGTAGGTTCCCCCGCCCTTTCGGGCGAACGAAACCGGATACGCAGCAGATTATCGTAAACCGTCAAGGCGCTGACGCCTGAGCCATAGTAGTTTCCCATATCTTCCCAAATCCAGGTAGGCGGAATGGTTTCCTGATCGTATATTGAACCGTTCAAAATCAGATTTCCCTCCACCCGTCTGATGCCTGAAACTTTTATCTGCTCTGTCCAGACTTCCAAAAAATGGGGGCTGAAATAGTGGCTGATAAAATATTCAGAACCCAATGCCGGATCGCCACCACCAGTAATGATTAAATCGCCTTTCAAAACGCCATTTTCAATTTTCCCCCTGTACCCGATTTTTGTCAGAAAGCGGTAGTCCGGACCAAGGATTTCCAATGCAGTGGCTGTTGTAATCACTTTCATCACCGATGCCGGCGTGAATAAACTTTCCGAATTCAATCCAAACAATGTTTTACCCGTTTCCTGATCCACCAGATGAATACCTATCCGGGCGTTATGAAAGTCAGGCCGGGCAATAAAATGCTGCACCTGCTTTTCAAATGACGCTTGTGCAACTGCTCCGAAATTGAAAAGCAGAAAAGAAAAAAACAGAAAAAGACGAACTCTCATCTCAATATTTTTCTTTCAAAAGTAACAGTTTGCCTGAGATTAAAAAGCGGACAGAATGTTTCACAATTATAAAACGCCTGATTCCTGTAAAAGTAAAATTCAT
>CAZVAD010000005.1:0-2857 GCA_964624645.1 uncultured Mariniphaga sp. | reverse complement strand
TATAAAATTTATACTACTTTTGTATTCTGTAACATTTAATTACAACACCATGTTGGTTCAAAGGGAAATATTAAAGGCGATGAAGTTATCCATGGATAAATTTCCGATTATAGCGCTTACCGGGCCAAGGCAATCCGGCAAAACAACTTTTCTGAAAGAGATATTTCCGAATTATGAATACGTGAATCTTGAAGATCCGGATATCAGAAATTTTGCAGAGACTGATCCGCGAACATTTTTGACGCGGTACGGCGAATACGTGATTTTTGATGAGGCGCAAAGGGTGCCTCAACTATTTTCCTATTTGCAAAATGTTGTGGACGAAAGTAAAATCATGGGGCAATTCATTCTTTCCGGTTCTCAAAACTTTCACCTGATGCAAAGCATTACACAAAGTCTGGCCGGCAGGGTTTCTATTTACAGACTGTTCCCTTTTGATTTTCAGGAACTAAAAAACGCCGGATTGCTCCGGGATGAATATGAACACCATCTTATCAACGGATTTTACCCTGCAATCTTTGACCGGAATATTCCTCCATCAGATTTTTATTCCAATTATATTGAGACCTATATTCAACGGGATGTGAGTGAATTGATTTCCATTCAAAATATGAGTTTATTTCGAAAATTTTTATCACTATGTGCAACCAGAGCGGGGCAAATCCTGAACCTTAGCAGTCTGGCCAATGAATGTGGCATTTCCACACCAACTGCAAAAGCCTGGCTCTCGGCGCTGGAAAACAGTTATATCATATTTTTATTATATCCTTATTTTAAAAGCTATAAAAAACGCATTATAAAATCGCCGAAGTTATATTTCTATGATACAGGACTTGTGTGCAATCTGCTAAAAATCACAGATATTAATCAAATAGAAAAACAATCTGAAATCGGCGGGTTATTTGAAAATATGATGGTTGCAGAAAGCGTCAAAAGAAAAAATCATAAAAATGAAAGGCAAAATGATTTATGGTTCTGGCGTGACTCCGAAGGCAACGAAGTTGACCTGTTAATCCAAAAACCCGCAAAAATAGAAATTGTGGAAATAAAGGCAACGCGAACCATCATGTCGAATCTGTTTAAGGGGCTTAATTATTATGCTTCTTTGGAAAAAGAGCAAAAAATTTCCAAAACACTGGTCTATGGCGGGAATGAATACCAGAAGCGTTCGGCTGCTGATATTATGCCATGGCACCGGTTTGGCGAATAGCCAAAGCGCAGAGCGCTATTTTGTGAATCACGACAGGAAAATACAGACATTTCAGGTTAACGCTACATGAAATATATGCTATCCTGTTCACATACAACAAAATAAAAACAGAACATTTTTATATCTTTGGGATGCTTTTCGCAAATCGGCTCAAATTGCTGATTTTCAGGCAGGGTGATTATTAAGTTAAACAATAAAAAACGAGTTACTATGTTAATTAGCGACATCAAAGCAAGAGAAATTTTAGATTCGCGGGGAAATCCTACCATCGAAGTGGAAGTACTTCTGGAAAGCGGCGCTTTTGGCCGTGCTGCCGTTCCTTCCGGAGCATCAACCGGTGAAAACGAAGCGCTTGAGCTGCGCGACGGAGACAAAAAACGTTACCTGGGCAAAGGTGTACTGAAAGCAGTGGACAACGTGAACAACGTGATCGCCAAAGAATTGGTTGGAATGGATGGTACCGATCAGGTAACCATCGACAATAAGCTTCTGGAACTTGACGGAACAAAAACCAAGTCAAACCTGGGCGCCAATGCTATCCTTGGTGTTTCACTGGCATGTGCCAAGGCAGCAGCCGAATACTCCGGACTGCCGCTCTATCGCTACATTGGCGGAACAAATGCCAAAACGCTGCCCGTGCCGATGATGAACATCATCAACGGCGGTTCACACTCCGATGCCACCATTGCATTTCAGGAATTTATGATTCGCCCCATCGGCGCTTCTTCGTTCCGCGAAGGACTTCGCATGGGAACTGAAGTTTTTCATGCGCTAAAAAAGGTATTGCACGACCGCGGCCTCAGCACCGCCGTTGGCGACGAAGGCGGCTTTGCGCCGGCGCTCAACGGAACCGAAGATGCACTGAACAGCATCATCCAGGCGATTGAAAATGCCGGCTACAAACCCGGACGCGCAGAAGATGGCGGTGATGTTTCCATCGCACTCGACTGTGCCGCTTCAGAATTCTACAAGGACGGAATTTACGATTACAGTATATTTGAAGGCGAAAGCGGCTCAAAACGCACCCGCGAAGAGCAGGTGGCCTATCTTGCCGAATTGGTTGAAAAATTCCCCATTGACAGTATTGAAGACGGCTGCCACGAAGCCGACTGGGACGGCTGGGTAAAGCTCAACACCGCCATTGGCAGCAAATGCCAACTGGTTGGCGACGACCTGTTTGTTACCAACGTGGAATACCTGAAAAAAGGAATTGAACTGGGCGCTGCAAACTCAATCCTGATTAAAGTGAATCAGATTGGAACGCTCACCGAAACTTTGGATGCCATTGAAATGGCTCACCGCGCAGGCTACACTTCCGTTACCTCGCATCGCTCCGGTGAAACTGAAGATGCCACCATTGCCGACATTGCCGTGGCAACCAACAGCGGGCAAATCAAAACCGGGTCACTGAGCCGTTCAGACCGGATGGCAAAATATAACCAGCTGCTCCGCATCGAAGAGGAATTGGGCGAAAATGCAATTTACGGATACAAAAAGATTTACAAAAAGTAAATGCTTTCTCAGAATATCAGGAAAAAATGGCAGCAAGACAATGGTTTTGCTGCCATTTTTTTTATCTGATATTTTATTAGTTTTGTAAAGATTCATTTTAAATAGTTACTATTTTACAGAGTCCGTGTGATTAAA
>CAZVAD010000004.1:6438-50659 GCA_964624645.1 uncultured Mariniphaga sp. | reverse complement strand
CATTAAAATATGAAACCACACATTTTAAAAATTTTTGCAGGAATATTGTTTTTCACTTCATTCCATTTTTATTTCCTGACAGCACAAACAACACCGTCGCACCGCGATGGTAAAATCCTTGAAGGCGAAGAATGGCTGCCGTTCAGCTATCCTGAAGAAGCAGACTTTTACGTTTCCCCGAAAGGGAATGACAGCTGGTCAGGCACCTTGGCAGCGCCAAATTCTGCCGGCACGGACGGGCCGTTTCTCACCCTTGAAAGAGCGCAAAAGGCGGTGCGGGCGCTGAAATCTCAGGTTTACAAGCCCAAAGACCCGCCGGTTGAGAAACGCTGGATCGGTTCGCCGCATCCGCTGGGAAGCGGGAAGGACATTCTGGTTTACCTGCGCGGAGGAACCTATCCTTTGTCAGAATCCCTGTTGTTTGAACCGGCTGATGGCGGGGAGCGCGTGGAGACAAACCTGCCCACCGGCGCATTTGAATACCATAAGCTGAAAGACCATTATGTAACCTATGCCGCATATCCGGGAGAAAAGCCGGTTATCACCGGTGCAAAACCGGTTACCGGATGGACACAGAAAGGGAAGGTGTGGACAGCGCCGTTTGATGCCGATTCCGTCGGAATGTTTGTAGTGGGAGGGAAACGGCAAACCCTTGCCCGAACGCCCAATGAAGGGTATTTCGTACCTCCGGTGATTTCAGCCACGACAGGCGAACTTCATTTCAACAAAGGAGAACTGAAAAACTGGAAAAACATGGAGGACAACCGTGTGATTATGCTGCTGCGCTGGCATACGGGCGTCAACTCTTTTGTGAAAATTGATGAAAAGAGCGGCGTGGCGACTTTCCGTTCGCCTCAGGATGGGGTAGTGATTGTTCCGCCGCGCTATTATGTGGAAAACGTGAAAGAGCTGTTAGATGCTCCGGGAGAGTGGTTTTTTGATAAAAAACTCCGGGAAATCAGCTACATTCCGGAAGCAGGGATGGAAAACATGAACACGGTTTCTGCTGGTGTGGCGCACCTTGATAATCTGGTTACGGTGCAGGGAAAACTTGGACAACCGGTGCGCAACCTGCGATTCTACGGATTGACCTTTGAAGGGACAACAGCAGGGAGCAGCGCATTGAAATATGAGTTTGCCCATGCCTGCGAACTGGTTGACGGAGAAATCCGCTCCTGCATGGGAACCGGGCTTTCTGTTTTCAGTGGTTGCTACCAGAACCGGATTCTGCGGAATCGCCTGGAAACCATAGACAATGGCGCCATAGTCGTCAGAGGCCCGCAAAACCCTGAAGATGGACGCGAAATCACCCGGGAAACCCGGATTTCATATAATCAGTTGTACGATTGCGGAGGAATAAACATTCACGCATCCTATACGCTGATGACGACCATTTCGCACAATTACATTACGGGAACGCGCGGTCGGTTTGCGATTGATGTGGGCGGATGGCGAAACCTTGAAGAGGCAATAGATGGCGGCTACCTGGTGGAATATAACCACCTGGAGGATGTCCAGCAGGATGCCGATGATTCGGGAGCTGTCAAAACCGCCGGAATGACTTTCAACTCGGTGGTGCGCAGAAATTTGGTGCACCAGGTGAACGCCGGATTTTTTAATGATAATGTGGCTTTTTGGTTCGACAATATGTCTGTTGGCTGGACTGCCGAAGAGAATATTTACTACAATCTGGAGCAGGGCGAATGGAAATTGTGCGCCGCCATGATTGAAGACAATACCTACCGGAACAATTTTACCATTGAAGCGCCTGAAAATGCTCCCGAATTGATTATTGAAGGCGAACCGTCGTTTGAAGAGAGCAATTTGAAAATTGAAGCGGAATCCAGAACTTCGTCGGGAGCCGTTCTGGCCGGAAGCCTGATCCGGATTTCTGCGGAAGTCAGCAACAATGGCTCTACCGGAATGGCTCCGGTAGCGCTTTATGTTGACGGCAAGGTAGTCAGAACGCAGTTGTTTCCGGTTATCAGAAACAACCGCCGGAAAATAGAATTTGAAGTACGGATTTACGATGTGGGCGAGCACCATCTGGCTATTGGCTCAACGGATTATCAATCTGTTTTGATTGAAGGCGAAAAACCTTCGGTGGTGTTTGAAGATTTTCAGCTTTCCAATGACCGGCTGATTCAGGGCGAAACAGTGAAAGCGGAAGCTGTGGCGCGGAATCTCACTTCGGAGAAACAGAAACTGCATGCTGTGTTGTTTTTGGATGATCGGGATGAACAAAGTATTCCGGTTGATCTGGAACCAAACAGCGAAAAGCTGTTAGTCTTTGAATTTGAGCCTGTTGAAGGAATCCACAGGGTGCGCATTGGAAATAGCGGCGGAAAAGAGCTGCGTGTATCCAAAGGGAAACTTCTTGATATAACGTCTGTGCCAATTCTGGAATATTGTTCGGCAAAGGCTAAGCCTTATGAGATAGAAGCTGATGCCAAAGCCAACCGCTTCAGGATTAAAGCCGGTGGCTCCGATTTCTTTCACGCCGAAGATTCTTATGCCGCAGCATATATTAAAGGGATAAAAGGTGATTTTGTGGCGACGGTGAAAATCAGTCAGTTTGGCGATCGTACGCACGAATGGTTTCGTTCGGGACTGTTCGTGCGGAACGATATCTCACAGAGTTTTGACGTTCAGCCCGGAAGCAAAGGTTCGGTGCTGGTTTTTGCAACGCCCGGACGTGCAGGCATTGAATACGACGAATTTGCCAACGGGTGTATGCACAAGGCGAGCAGTGAGAACTTACCGGAAAACTCTGAGACTCCCATCTATCTGAAAATGGTACGCCACGGCAACAGTTTCAGCGGGTATATCAGTCTTGACGGCAAAAACTGGATTGTAGAGCGCCACTCCACTGATATTCCCGGAATCAACGAATCGGTTGACATCGGACTGGCAGCCGGCGCTCCCGACAAGCGCCAGTATTGGGTGGAGTTCACCGACTGGAAAATTGAAGTGGCTGAATAGGGGCCTCCCCCGACCCCTCCAAAGGAGGGGAGTTGAAAAATGAAAGCATTAAAAGGGAAGTCAGATATAAACTGTAAATTACAGCAAAACTATAAAATTTTAGTGAAACAAATGGATTAATTTTCCGTACCGGTGATTGAAACACCGGTCAGCAAAAATTTACAAAATAAAACAGCTATGAAAAAATTAATCACCTTCTCATCTCTGATTTTCTTCCTGATATTTTCAGGATGCCAATCTCCGGCGCTCAAAAAATCTGATTTTTTCGATTATGTAGTAAGCCGTAAATCCGACCTTCAGTTGGGCGCTTATATCACAGCGCACACCGTGCAGGAGTTGTTTTCTACAGAGACCGGCCGGCGTGAAGCCGTTTCCTTGTTGCGCTGCAACGGTTTCACAAAAGCGTATGTGGAAGTTTACCGCAGCGGACTGACGCTTTCCAATGAACTTTTGGCAGAAACTGTTAACTTTTTGGAAGAAAACGGTTTCGAAGTAGTTGGCGGAATTGCCACGGTGCCCGGAGGAAATACCGGGGTGGCTCAGGATGGGCCGCTGTCCTGGTTTAACTGGCAGAACCCCGGGACACAAGCCGATATGAAGAAAATCATGGAAGATACGGCGCCGTTGTTTAAGCAGTTTATTCTTGACGATTTTTTCTGCACCGCCGACACAAGCTATGAATCAAAACAGGCAAAAGGGGAGAAAACATGGTCGGAATACCGGCGCGGTATGCTCACCGGACTTGCGGAATCCCTGTTTATTCATCCGGCAAAAGAAAAAAATCCGGATATAAAAATGATTATCAAATATCCGCAGTGGTACGATAAATTTCATCAGTTTGGTTACGATGTTGCCACTGAACCTGCGTTGTTTGATAAAGTTTTTGTCGGAACTGAAACCCGGGGGCAATATACGCAGCGCTATGGATTTGTGCAGCCTTACGAAGGGTTTGTAAATTACCGCTGGCTTGCCTCGCTTG
The DNA here is from genome assembly GCA_964624645.1 of uncultured Mariniphaga sp. GTDB lineage: Bacteria > Bacteroidota > Bacteroidia > Bacteroidales > Prolixibacteraceae > Mariniphaga. The sequence goes on along the minus strand of CAZVAD010000004.1, from coordinate 46,698 downwards.
CGGGCGAGAAAATCGGGGCGGCCTGGTTTGACCACGGCGATTGCGATGCGCAGGATTTTCTTGAACAGGCTTACCAGTCGGTGCTGGCCGGAGCCAAAGAACTGATAATCTTCAATTTTAACGACTTTCTGAATGGCCATCCGGGGCATCATCAGCTCAGGATGCATTTTGAAATTCTTGCTGACCTGGCTGTTGCAGTTGCCAAAAATCCGGTGACGGGCGTTGCCGGGTACAAACCTGCCAACAGCGATGCCGGCGGTGACTTATATTTGCTTGACTATATCGGGATGTTTGGTGTGTCGCTGGTTCCGGTGTCCGGTTATCCTGAAAATGCAGCTGTCGTTTTCCTGCCCACACAGGCTGCAACCGACTTGAATATTGCTGAAAAAGTGGGAAAATCAATTGCTGAAGGGAAGAAAGTGGTGATGACAACCGGATTTCTTGCAACTGCCGTAAATGGAGAGAAACTGGCCGGTCTTGCCGGAATTGCCTGGCCTTTGGGTCAGGAAATAACCTCCACTCAGATTGTAGTGAATGCCGGACAGACAGATTCACTGAAATTTCCATTGCAAACCGATTACCGGATTGTTCCGGGAAGCGCTGAAATCTTGCTGAAAACTGCCGGAAAAAACAGTACGCCTTTTTTGGTGCAGAACAAAAATGTTGCGGTAATCAATACCCACACTTTTTCGCAGGCCGATTTTGATGCAGTAGGCGAAGTGCTGCTTTGCCCGGCACAGATTGGTTTGCTTGAGTTGCCGCGAAACTGGATGAACGCCATCCGTCAGGTTTTCAGTAGTGAAGATTTGCCGGAATTGGATGCGCCCTCAAGGGTAACCTTCCAGCAGCTTGATGATGGCAGCATTGTAATGCACAATTATAACCGGCAGAAAACAGAAATTACAGTCCGGATGAAAAAACAAGGATCATGGATGGATGGTTTCACCGGACAGCCGATCCCGGCTGACAATGAAATGGTTGGCATTGAAATGAGTCCGCGCTCGCGCATCTGGATTAAAAATATTGAAACAGAATAAAAAAAACATCATGCACAAAAATCAAAAGCATCCGGTTTCCCGCAGGGGATTTTTGCACACGTCGGCTGCAGGCGCTGCTGCCCTTGCTCTGTCTCAGTTTGGCTGCTCTTCCGGCCAGTCAAATCAGGCGAAGCAGCAAACTCCCAAAATTCAGGGGTTTGAAGAACAATCGGTTGCGCCTGATCCGTATGCAGGCTGGGAGCCTGTTTCTGACAGAAAAATTAAGGTTGGGCTGGTTGGTTACGGAGTCTGCAGATTCGGCACTTCCTTTGGTTTTCAGAATCATTCCAATGTGGAGGTGGTGGCCGTGAGTGATCTGTTCCCCGACCGCTGTGCTGAAATGGCAAAAGTCAGCAACTGCTCAAAAACCTATCCTTCTTTGGAGGAGCTGGTAAAAGACAAGGAGATTGAAGCGGTGTTTGTTGCCACCGATGCGTCAAGTCATTTTCAACACTGCCTTGAAGTTTTGAAACACGGAAAGCATGTTGCCGTTGCGGTGCCGGCAGTTTTTGGTTCGGTTGAAGACGCCTATAAGCTGTTTGATGCGGTGAAAACCAGCGGATTGAAGTACATGATGTTCGAAACGTCCATGTTTCGCGAAAGCCTCTGGGCTATGCGGCAGATATACCATTCGGGAAGTTTCGGGGAATTGGTTTATGCCGAAGGGGAGTATTATCATTACATGGAAGAGCCTATTGATTCCTATAAAGGCTGGCGCATCGGATTGCCGCCACAGTTTTATCCCACGCACTCCAACGCTTTTCATAACTGCATCACCGGCGGCAGCTTCACCGAGGTTTCCTGTATGGGGATGCCGAGCGTCATTTCGCACCTGAAACCGGAAAATAATATTTATAAAAATCCTTTCGGTACCGAAATCGCACTTTTCCGGACCAGTGAAGGCGGCACGGCGCGTATGGCAGTGAGTTGGGACACTCCGGGCGATCACGGTGAGCGGGGCAGGGTGCGCGGACAAAAAGGAAGTTATTACGATAAATTTGAAGGATTGGATGTTCCGCTTCCCGGCTTGAACAGGCCGCCGCTTCCGCCGGGAATGCCGCTGGGCGGCCATGGCGGCTCACATGGCTACCTAACCAATGAATTTGTTCATGCAATTCTGGAGGACCGGGAACCTTTGATTGATATTGCAATGGCGCTGAACCTGACGGTTTCGGGAATTGTTGCCCATCAGTCGGCAATGAAAGACGGAGAATTAATGAAAATTCCGCAATTTTCGTAGTAAGACCTGTTACTAAATCATACCATAGAAAATCCGCAGACCATACTAAAATTTGATAGCCTGCGGATTTTTATGGAATTCCTGTAAATCAGTTATTTGAAATTATTTAACTTCATATACGACGGTTGCTTGTTGCACTAAGGTGGGATTATAGAGTCTTACTGAAAAGCTTTCGCCTCCACTGCTTGTCTCCTTTTTTAGGAATAGTGAGAGATTAGTGTCAGGATTTACATAGTCAACATTTGTTGAGGTGCCTATCTTGCATTCGACAATCATCTCCTTTGTGAATGAGTAAGTGCTGCTATTTGAAGCTACACTAATATTGCCATTGGAAGAAATTGTAACTTCATAGGCTTTGTCTTTGGTGAATTCACTGGTGAAATTCGTAGTGATAGAGGTGGCTACAAAATTGACCTTCATAGCATTCTCAGTAAAAAATGTATTGCACAAGTCTTTCTCTTTTTCATTTTCATCTTTTTTGCATGAAAAAGTGGCGGTAGCCAGCAAAACAGTTAATAAAAACAGGAATGAAACAGTTCTTTTCATAATAATAATTATTTGATTTTATAATTTTATTTTAAAAAATAGCCAACAGAAAAAGAGATTACGGCATTTTTGACAGTACTGTTCAATTGGTAACCAAAATTCAGCGCTGCAAGCCAGTTGTCGTTAAGTTGATAACCTCCCATTAGATTGACACCAAAATCAATAGGCTCAATTTCATCCTTGCTAAAATTTATTTTACCTGAATTTCTCTCAGTGCCATTCTCCCAATTAATTTCATTTTTCCAATTACCAAACAGACCTAATCCTAAATAAGGCCCTGCTCCGAAAAATAAATTCCCGGTTTTATAGACACCATAGACAGGAACCTCCAGATACCAAAGGTTATTCGCCCATTTTCCGGAGTCGTCATTATACCCTTGTTCCGCCCATTTTCCACGACTCCCTTTTCCATTGAAAATTAAACCGGATTGCAGGGAAAAAACTTCGGATACCGCATAGTCGCCGAATACACCAAGCTGAAGCAATAGTTTCGGAGCAGCCACTTCTCCATCTTCTCTTCTGTTTTCCCGATAAGAGCTGTCATAATGATACCAGGCGGCATTCAGCCCGCCTTTTACGCCAAAAGTAAGTTTGCCCTTTTCTTGTTCTTGATTTTGAGCATTGGATTGCGAAACCCCGAATAATAAAAATGTTGCTGAGAGGAATAGAAATAATTTTTTCATAAAATTTGAATTTAAAAATGAAAATTTTTATTGAAAAGTGTATTGTGATAATCAATGAACTCTTACAGTGTTTCATTTCACACCATTCAACATTGAACAGGTTTTGTTTGTTCAAAAACCGGATAATAAAAGATGTTTTATTCTTAAATTAATGATAAAATACTGTATAAAACCACATGGTTAAGCATTCATTTGTAAACCCTGGATTTTTGCCCGGATTGCCATGGATTGCTTAAATTTGCATATGGCACTTGCCATGGATTGCTTACCTTTTAATTGATTTGGAAGTATTTATAAATTTATAATAGTTTAAAAAGATGAGACAATTTTTTAAGATTACTTTTATTTTTGTTTTTACAGTTAACCTGTTGATTTCATGCAATAAGCAGGTTGAGTTACCCACTTTTGAAAATGCGGTGATATTGGTTTCTCCGTCAGTGTCTTCGCCAATGTCAGAAACCGTGTCACTGGTTTTGACCGAAGAAGTGGGCAAAAGAACTTCGCTCAATCTGCAACAGGCAAATGATTGGAGCAGTAAGACCGTTATCGCCCTGGCGTTGTCGGGAGATAAGGAGCTGTTCGGAAAAGCTGTTCCGGTGAGCAAGGAGAGCAACAGCCCCGAGTTCAAAAGTGAAGGTTTTCGCTTAAAATACACCGAAGAGGGAGGAAATAAAACCCTTTGGGTTATCGGCGCCGATGCCCGGGGTATTCTTTTCGGAATTGGAAAATTGCTGCGGATTGCCGAATTGGAAAATGGATTATTCCGGCTTCCGGAACGGATTGACTATGCCATCTCACCCGAATACCCGTTGCGCGGGCACCAGTTTGGCTACCGGAATACCGCCAACTCATGGGATGCGTGGGATATTGATCAATTTGACCAGCATTTCAGAGAGCATGTGCTTTTTGGCGCCAACAGCTTTGAAAGCATTCCCTTTCAGGAGGAAAAAATCAGCGAACACATGAAGATTCCGCGTGAGGTGATGAATGTGGCGATGAGTGAAATTTGTCAAAAATATGATGCGGAATACTGGGTATGGACACCGGCCACTTTCAACCTGAAAGACAAAAAACTCCGGCAGGCAGAGATTGAGCAGCATGAGGCTTTCTACAAGGCTTGTCCGCGTTTGGATGCCGTGTTCTTCCCCGGCGGTGACCCGGGTAGCAATCTGCCCGAAGATGTGTTGCCTTTTCTTGAAGAACTGACCACCATTCTGCAAAAATACCATCCGAATGCCACCATGTGGATTTCGTTGCAGGGTTTCAGCGAAGAAAGTGTGAAGTATTTCTTTGATTACCTGAATGAAGAAAGCCCCGACTGGCTCGAAGGCGTGGCCAACGGCCCAAGCAGTCCGCCGGTGGAAATCGAACGTCAGCTTTTGCCTGCAAAATATAAGCTCAGGTTATATCCCGATATAACCCATACCGTCCGCTGCTCCTATCCGGTGAAGCGCTGGGATCAGGCTTATGCCCTTACCGAAGGACGTGAATGCACCAATCCGCAACCGCTCTACTATGCGGAGATTTTCAACAGGGACATGGTTCCCACCGATGGTTTCCTTTCTTATTCCGATGGCGTGAATGACGATGTGAATAAGGTGGTATGGAGCTGGTTAGGTTGGGAACCCCATGCCGATGTGCATGAAATTATCACTGAATATGCCCGGTTTTTCTTTGGAAACAGCGTAGCTGAAAAAGCTGCCGAAGGAATTTTCGCCTTGGAAGAAAACTGGGATGGCCCGCTTCAGGGAAATGAAACAGTTGATCAGACGCTGAATTTCTGGAAAGAACTGGAAAAAGACAACCCGCAGTTGGGCAGAAACTGGCGCTGGCAGCAGTTGGTCATGCGTGCCTACTATGACGGATTTGTTCAAGAAAGGCAGGCTTATGAAAGAGAGCTGGAAGCTGAAGCTTATGAAATTTTGGCTAAGGCGGAAACCCTTGGCGCAGAGAAGGCGATGGACGAAGCGCTGGAAGTTCTGGAAAAAGCTGTAACCGAGCCGGCTGCTCAGGTACTCAGGCAAATCATTGTGGATTATTGCGAAAAACTGTTCCAGTCGGTAGGGCTTCAGACCAGCGTTCCGAAATATGGCGCCAAAAATTACGAACGGGGTGCAGTGCTTGATTTTATTGACTATCCGCTCAATAACCGCTGGTGGATTGAAGACGAATTTGAAAAGGTAAGAAAGATGAATTCGGAGCAAGAGAAAATTGCCCGGCTCGATTTTATCCGCAATTATGAAACGCCCGGCGAAGGCAGTTTCTACGATAATATTTCCAGCGCCGATGCAAAGCATGTGGTTTCCGAAACCGACGATGCCATCGACTATTTGTGGGAAGACAACGGGTTCAGCCGCAAGAGGTTGTCCACGCAGCTCTTTCAGTTCAGCCCGGTTCTGGAATACACTGAACTTGACCCGCAATCCGATTACCTGATTCGTGTTGCCGGATTCGGCGAAGCGTTGCTCCGCGCCAACGGCGAACGACTGACGCCCACCAAATATGAAAAGGGATATGAACAGTTTAAGGAATTTCCGTTGTCGAAAGAGCTGATAAAAGATGGTAAACTGAAAATCACTTTTGACAAACCCGATGAGGGGCATCTCAACTGGCGTATGCAATCAAGAGTTACAGATGTTTGGGTGCTGAAACAATAAATTAACGAGCAAAAATCAATACCCCCAATTTTTTCCCTTTTCAGTAGCAGGTACGCCTTTGGTCATCCATTCGGGGGCAGGCAACCCTTTTAGAAAGTGATCAAAAAACTGCTGCAGGCGGATGGAAAGGTCTTTTGCATTCCGGCGATACCTAAGGTTATGCTGCTCATTGTTGTATTGCAGCATCCAAACCGGTTTATTGAGCCGCCGCAAAGACATGAAATATTCAATTCCCTGATACCAGGGTACGGCGCCATCCTTGTCGTTGTGCATAATCAGCAGTGGAGTATTCACTTTATCGGCAAAGAAAACGGGAGAGTTTTTGATATATAGTTGTAGCGAGTCACTCATGGCAGCGCCGATTCTGGACTGTGTCTGCTCGTACTGAAACTGGCGGCTGCGCCCCGATTCCCAGCGGATTCCGCCATAGGCGCTGGTCATATTGGAAACGGGCGCTCCGGCGCCGGCTGCTTTAAACATATCGGTACGGGTCACTAAGTAGGCCACCTGATAGCCGCCCCAGCTTTGTCCCTGAATGGCCATGTTTTCACGATCAACCCAGGGGTTTTCCGCCAAAGCTTCTGCGCCTGAAACCACGGCATTGTATGCATCATTTCCGGGATTCCCTACCGTATAATCAATATCAGGTGTGAAAACGATGTAATCGTTGCTCACAAAAAACGGAATGTTGACGGTTGAACGGCTTGGAGCCGGTGGAAAATAGCTGTATAGATTATCTGAATGCTTTTCATAAAAATAAATTAAAACCGGGTATTTTCTGTTCGGATTAAAGCTCCCGGGCTTATATACAATGCCTTGTAGCGGAACTCCGGCAAAAGATGTCCATGAAAAAAGCTCTGCCGTTCCCCAATTGTAATCCTGCATTTGGGGATTGATGTCGGTGAGTTTCCCGGTTGTCTGCCAAAAATCTTTTGTAACGTATAAATCGGGTGATGTATTGAAATTACTTTTTTGAAACAGAATCAGATTGTTGTTTTCTGCTTTATTTAGTCCGGTGAAATTATATTTCTCCATAATCCTTTTTTGTGGCGATTGATTTTCAGCCAGCTTTAAGGTGTAATATCCTTTCTCTTTACTTGCATTGTTGAATGCGGAAAGTATCATAATGTCTTCTGCCTCAATAAATTTATTTTCGGGGTCAGTATGGATATACCGGAAAGTGATGGAGTCTTTTCTTCCTTCGCCAAAGGTGATATTCTCCGGTTTCTTCAAAGCTTTTGGGTCAACTTTCCAGATATCGAAAGCATCATTCAACAGCAGGTACTCATCGTTTTTTCCCCATGCTGCGATTCCGTATGAGCCGGGTTCAAAGGGGACATCGTTTTTTTCATTCCAGAAATTTGCCGGAATATTCTGGGTGAGATTTTTGGTTGTTCCGGAAGCATTGTCATGCGAAAACCACTGGCGCTCAGAAGCATTCCACCAAACCGTGAAATTTCCACCAGGTGAAAGAATGGGTCTGGCTTCTAACTCTTCAGCTATTAGATGAAGTTCGTTTGTTTGAATATCCCTGACCCACACATCGTTTATTGGGGAAATATCCCACTGATTTTCGCGGAGGTAGGGCAGGTCTGACCACAATAACGCAAACCGGCCATTGTTTTCATCTGCAATGGCGCAGTAGGGCATTTCCTGATTAGCTATTGGGGTGAATTTTTCCGGTTCACCGGGACTGATTATTCCCTTGAATGTGCGGTTAAGCTCCTTTTTGAGATCAACAAGCTGCTGAGGTTGGATAACCGGATCCTGCCAGTTCCAGATATCCAGTTTTGCCATTTCAAAATCAACGATTGTTGTATCCTTTGGCGCCTGTTTTGGCGCCGGACTGATGATAATCCGCTTTCCGTTTTTACTGAACCGGGGAGACGCATGTTCACTGAAAATCCAGCCGTCAGGCATTCCCTCCGGATTTTTCCCGGCAAGAATCACCGCCGAATCGGCGCCGCTTTTAAAATAGCGCACATCAAAACTTTTCTGCTCAAGCTTTGATGTGTCTTTTGTTGTAAGATACACCAGTTGTTCACCTTTTTCATCAAACGAGAGGGATTTATATTCCGCTTTTTCGAGTGAAATAATTTTTTGCAGGCCGGTTTCAAGATTGAAAAAAATCACTCGCCGAACATCGGTTGAGTCCTTTTTATCGGGTTCAATACTGACCGCAAATGAATTTCCGTATTTGTTGAAAATATACTCTTTTGCGTTGCGGATAGTGTCTTTATGTTGTGTGAAAGTATTATGGAGAATGATCAGGTCTTTTGGTTTGAAACTCTCTTTTTTTGCAGTATCTTTTGGTGTCTCCACGGAATAGGCAATATGCCCTGAGTTTTTCTGCGCTGTTTTGAAAGATTTCACATCCGGGATTTTCTCTATCTCAAAAGTTTCATTGTCAATGAGGAGTAGCGAATCTTTTGGAAAATCTTCAGCTTTCTTCTTTTTGATTCGTGCCTTGCGAATGTTTTCATAAGATGCTTTTTGAAGTCCGATACAATATTTTCCATCATCCGGAGCTGTGTAGCGTCTGATTCTTTCAACTGTGAGGGTTTTGTTTTTCTTAAGATTATGAATCCAAAGCATGGTGTCGCCTTGCTGTGGGGAAATCAAAGCGGTGATAATTCCTCCATCTTCACTTACAGAAATATGGGATAAGCTTTTCCATCCGTCATAAACGGAATGATCCAGAGGTCTTTTTTGAGCTGATAAATTATACACAGAAAACAGGATGAGCAGAAGTAATAATTGCCGTAAAGGTGCGGTATATTGCATTTTTAAAATTTTAAATGACCTTGCTAAGGTAAGATAAAATCCAAAAAATTACCAAAATTAGCACAGAGATTGCTCGTTTCAATCCTGTCCGTCAGAGATTAATATTTTCAGCTGTGATTTATTCCAGATACTCATCCGAAATGTATTCCAGACGGACTTCATCTTTTAGGTTGCTAAAATCAACATCCAATGAATCGGAAGATGAATCGGAAGCTGTTTTAATGTCCAGTATCGGTGGTAAAGTGGTCCTGGTTTTTATGGCCATTGCCTTGAACAGGGGAGTGAGTCCTTTTTCTGTGATGAACTTGGTTTCCAGTCCGTATGCAGCCTCCGGTGAAAATTGAAATTCGGCATCGGCAATGTCAAAAGCTGTGGCTTTGAGCTTTGCATTGGCTTTTAAATCTATTTTCCCGTTTCGTTTGCTGGAGATAATAATTGTGGAAGTCTCCGCCTCAATAAGCTCAGTTATGATTACCCATCTTTTGTCCCATGTTCCCTCCAGATAGCGCCGAGAAATCTGTTCGCTGAGTTTGATAATGTCTTTTATTGATGGGGAAGTTGTATTTTTTGCCCTGAACAATGTGGAATTTTCTTTGCTGAATTCCACAAATATTCCGGCATCCAGCTCGCTGATGCTGCTTCCGGGAAGCGGGGCGCTTCCCGCTAATTTGGTCTTCATGGAAACGCTCCCTCTTGAGTTGTATTCCATATTAGTTTTGGTTTTGTCGGGACGGATATCAAATTCGATTCCGAAGTCTTTCAAATTGGAAAGGCGGGTAAACTCATTATTTTTGAAAGTGCCGACGTCACCTATGCTTAAAGGTACTCCGGGATTCCAGATTGCATAATAGCCAAAGCGCTTTTTCATTTCATTGGTGTACTGCCTGACAACTGCTCTTTTCATTTTTGTTAAATTTAATTTTTGCCTACTCTGCCCAGTTTTCGGCATCCCTGTTTTAGTTCCTGAATATGTATTGTAATACAATTGTTTTTATCCTTTGGATTACCGGGAAATCACCTTTTTACAAACAATATTTCAAGTGGAAACCGTATTGCTTTTGCCGGTTTTTAATCACATTCCTTTGAGAAAAACAGAATGTGCTTTGTAAACAAAAAAGATGGATAAAAGTTTTTAACATTGAAATCCAGAGCTTTATTTGGGGAATTTCCAAAATTCTATTGGATTTAACTTGGCGAAATGAGAGGGAAGCTTTTTATGAAAATTGGCATAAATTCATCCGATGACCTTGGTGCCATCGGATGAATAAAGTTGTAGCTTGTTCATATTCTGAAAAGCGACAAAATATGAAGAGCAAAAGGGCGCTTTCTACTTGATGCGGACGGGTTTTATCTCCAGCATCAGTTGTTTTCTTGGGATGGTATCATTTCGCTTCACATGAATTTTTACAATTTGCCCGTCGAAAGGCATGCGCACCTGATTTTGCATTTTCATAGCTTCAAGTAACAATAAGGTCTGCCCTTCCTTTACCTTCTCGTTTGTTTTGACAAAAATATCGATAATCGTTCCGGAAATAAAGGAGTAGATATGATTGGGATTCGGAGTCTCCCAAAATACCCTGTTTTCATACTTCCAGGTGTATTTTGTTTTATACTTACCTCCCTGAATGATTAAATCTTTTAAATCTTGCTTATCTGTTTTATCTGTCATTTTCGGTGATTTGAATTAAAATGGAGGAATTCCATGTTTTTTCTGCGGCATGGAAACACTTTTATTCTCAGAGACTTTCAGGGCATGCAAAATTCTTCCGCGGGTTTCACGGGGTTCAATCACTTCGTCAATGTATCCCTGTGCTGCAGCAACATACGGATTTGCAAACTTCTCTTTGTATTCCTGAATTTTTTGCTGTCTCATCTCTTCCGGATTTTCCGCTTCTGAAATCTCTTTCCGGAAAACAATGTTTGCAGCCCCTTCCGGGCCCATTACTGCAATTTCGGCAGCAGGCCATGCGAATACGAAATCGGCACGCAAATGGCGTGAGTTCATGGCAATATATCCTCCGCCGTATGCTTTTCTCAGGATAACCGTAACTTTTGGCACGGTGGCTTCGCTGTAGGCGTATAAGATTTTTGCCCCGTGCCGGATAACTCCTGCATGTTCCTGATCAACTCCCGGTAAATATCCGGGCAGGTCTTCAAGCGTAACGATGGGAATGTTAAAAGCATCGCAATAGCGGATAAACCGTGCTGCCTTATCGGAGCTGTCAGTATCCAGCACACCTGCCAGCACCATGGGCTGGTTGGCAACAAAACCAACCGTTTCGCCGTCCATTCTTCCAAAACCGATGATAATATTTGGCGCAAACAACTCCATCACTTCAAAAAAATCTGAATTATCGGTGATGCTTTTGATAACATCGCGCATGTCGTAAGGAAGCTGTGGGTTGGACGGAGCAATATCTTCGATTTTAAGTCCTTTTTTTGGCGGCTTTGGCGGAAAAGGCATTGCTCGTGCCTCGTTGTTTCTGGGAATATAACTAATCAGTTTTTTTATTTGCTCAAAACATTCCTGTTCTGTATTGGCAAAGAAATGTGCATTTCCGGTGAGTTCGGCATGAACGCGCGCGCCGCCAAGTTCTTCCATCGAAATTTCTTCACCCAGTACTGATTTTATCACACTGGGGCCGGTGATGAACATTTTGGAAATATTATCGACCACAAAAACAAAGTCGGTGAGGGCGGGAGAATAGACTGCCCCGCCGGCACAAGGCCCTAAAATGACTGAAATCTGGGGAATCACACCGGATGCCAGTGTATTTCTGAAAAATATCTCCCCATAACCGGCCAGGGAATTCACGCCTTCCTGAATCCGGGCGCCGCCAGAGTCGTTGATTCCGATGAGCGGAACCCTCATTTTCAGCGCATGGTCCATAATTTTGGTAATTTTCCGGGCGTGCATCAGTCCCAACGAACCACCGGCCACGGTAAAATCCTGCGCAAAAATGCAAACCGGTTTATTATAAATTGTGCCAATCCCAATGATTACCCCATCGCCATGAAGCACTTTGGTTTCCATTCCAAAATCCTTGGCGCTGTGTTCCACGAAAAGATCATATTCGTGAAAGGAGTTTTTATCCAAAAGTGCAAGAATACGTTCCCGGGCAGTAAGTTTACCCATCTTGGCCTGTTTTTCGATGGCCTTTTCGCCGCCTCCTTTTTGCACTTCCCTTTTTCTTTTCCGAAGGTCAAGAACATTGCTTCTCAATGACATAAATGTTGATTTTAGTTATTAAATTCCCTAATTTATAGGGTTTTAAAAGAAAACTCATACTGCGAAAGTATAAATTATTTCCGTTGTCAGGCATAAAAGGCAAGCCGTTGCAAAGATTTTAAAAAATTATTGATTAAAAATATCGAATAATTTTATTATTTGTTGGAAAATTGCCGGCTTATCGTGCAGCCCACCGGAACACGAAAAACGCAATGAGGCTGTACCCAAGATTCGGAATCCAAACGGCAATTGCCGGGGGGGTATTTCCGCTGACGGCGAAAACAGTTGAAATCTGCATGAACAGGATATAGGAAAAACTGAGCAAAAGGCCTAATCCCAGGTGAAATCCCAGTCCGCCCTTGATTTTCCGTGATGCAAGCCCCGCCCCGATGATGGTCAGGATAAATGCCGAGAATGGGCCGGCAATTCTTCTGTGCCGTTCAATTTCCCATTCGATGGTATTCACGCCGCGCATTTTCATCTGTTTTATCTCCTTTTTGAGCTCCGGCGTGGTGTAGTTTTCCATTTCATTTTTAACCACTTTGTAGTCATTGGGCGTCATATTCAGAGTGGTATCCAGCCGGTAGCCTTTTTCAAATACTTCATGCGTATCGTAAATGGTGCGTTTCCACCAGTTGTTCAAAATCCATTTTTCCGATTCATCGTCCCAGCGGATATTGTCGGCGGTGAGCTTTTCCGTGAGTTTGTGCCCGTTGAATTTTTCCATGGTGAACCGGTCGCCCACATTGCTGGCATTGAATCTCCGCATATAGATAAATACGCCGGGCTCAATCTGCCGGTGAATATTTATTTCATTGGAAACCACCTGCGGGTTGTTGTCAATGTAGAATTGCCTGAACTGATTCATGGTTTCATTTGCCGGCGGAATGACATAGTTGCCCAACGTAAACGAAAAAAGGGCAATGACAAATGCAGAAACCATATAAGGTCTCATCAGCCTTGTATAGGAGACGCCACTGCTCAGAATGGCAATAATCTCGGTGTTGTATGCCATTTTTGAGGTGAAATAGATGACGGCGATGAACGTAAAAAGCGGACTGAAAAGATTGGCAAAATAGGGGATGAAATTGAGGTAGTATTCCGAAATGATGGTTCCCCAGGTGATATCCTTTGAAATGAATTCATCTAAGTTTTCCGACATGTCGAACACTACAGCAATGCTCAGAATCAAAGCAATAGCATAAAAAAAAGTGCCTAAAAACTTTTTTGAAATGTATATGTCCAATTTTTTGTAAAACTTCATGGAATGCTATAACCTGTTTTTTAATTTGTCAATCATCATGTTTTTCCACGTTTTAAAGCTTCCTTCCATTATCTTTTGCCTTGCCGTTTTAACCAGCCAGAGATAAAATGCCAGATTGTGCTGGCTGGCAATCTGTGCGCCAAGCATCTCGTTTGAAATGATAAGATGGCGCAGGTAAGCTTTTGAATATTGGTCAGTGAATGAGTTGTTTGCATCGTCAATCGGAGAATGGTCATTCGCCCATTTGCTGTTGCGGATGTTTATCACGCCTTCGGAAGTAAAAAGCATTCCGTTTCTGCCGTTGCGTGTCGGCATGACACAGTCAAACATATCCACTCCCCGGTCAATGGATTCCAGAATATTCACCGGCGTGCCTACGCCCATCAGGTAGCGCGGTTTGTGCTCAGGCAGAATTGCAGTCACCACTTCTGTCATTTCATACATCACCTGCTCCGGTTCGCCGACCGATAATCCACCGATGGCGTAGCCGTCGGCATCGTAGGTCTTTACATGTTCAGCCGACTGTGCCCTGAGTTCTGCAAACGAAGCTCCCTGAACAATGGGAAACAGCGATTGGGAATAGCCGTATAATGGATTTGTTTTCCCAAACTGTTCAAAACAGCGGCTTAACCAGCGCTGAGTAAGCTCCAGTGAGCTTTTGGCATAGTCAAAACCGGAATTTCCCGGCGGACATTCATCAAACGCCATGATAATATCTCCACCAATGGAGCGCTGGATGTCCATCACCCTTTCCGGGGTGAATTCATGATATGAACCATCAATATGCGATTGAAAACGCACGCCGTTTTCGGTGATTTTCCGGATATCGCCAAGTGAAAAAACCTGGTATCCCCCGCTGTCGGTCAGGATAGGGCCACTCCAGCGGTTAAACCTGTGCAATCCGCCGGCAGCCTCCAGGATTTCTGTGCCCGGGCGCAGGTATAAGTGATAGGTATTACCTAAGATAATCTGTGCGCCAATATCTTCCTGTAAATCACGGGTATGAATCCCTTTGACCGAACCGGCTGTGCCCACGGGCATGAAAATCGGTGTTTCCACCTCTCCGTGTGCGGTTGAAAGAACTCCCGCACGGGCCTGCGTATTTATTTCCTTTGCAATTAATCTAAATTCCATGATTTATCATCAGGCCGCAAATATAGTGATAATCCAAAACAGAAAGAGCGATTGAAACCTGACACTTTGGTATAAATATGAAAACTTATGTCAGCCAAACGTAAAATATTTTTAATTTTGTTATCGCAAGCAGTATGCAGGGAGTAAAAATCAGGGTTTCCGGTGAAAGCGCAATGAAAATTCGTATGAAAGAAGAAAAAGGTAACTTATCAGAAAAAGCCAGACAGGATTATGCGTTGATTTTAAGAGTTCTTGAAGGCGATGAAAAGGCTTTTGCACAACTGTTCGTTCAGTATAAAAACAGTATTTACTTCATGTTGCTTGAAAAGGTGAAAAATCCCGACGTGGCCGAAGATTTAACCCTTGAAGCCTTTGGAAAAGCTTTTACCAATCTGCACATGTATTCGCCTGAATTTGCATTCAGCACCTGGTTGTTTCGTATTGCCATCAACAATTGTATCGATTTTTTAAGAAAGGAAAGAGGGATTTTTGTTACCATTGATGACAATGAAGATAATGGCGGCAATGCGCAAAAACTAAAATCCAATGAACCGGATCCTGAGGAAAAACTTATCAAAAAACAAAAAGTGACCCTGCTTCATAATTTTGTTCAGCGCCTCAAACCAAGATACCGCACGTTAATCGAACTGAGGTATTTTAAGGAGTATTCTTACAGGGAGATAGCCGAAGAGTTGAATATTTCCATCGGCACGGTTAAAGGACAGCTTTTCCGTTCCCGGAAAATGTTGTTTGACCTGATCGAAAACACGGAGCTGCAATAGGCGTAAAAAATCAGAAATGGAAATCATAGAAAAGTACTTTCCCGGGCTGTCTGAGGCACAGCAATCTTTGTTTGCACAAATGTATCCTCTTTATGTTGAGTGGAATGCAAAAATCAATGTCATCTCCAGAAAAGACATTGAATCGCTTTATGAAAGGCATGTTCTGCATTCGCTTGCCATTGCAAAATTTATCCGGTTTTCACCCGGCACGGAGATTCTTGATGTGGGTACCGGCGGCGGCTTTCCGGGCATTCCGCTGGCTGTCTTTTTCCCTGAAGTGCATTTTCATCTGGTTGATTCCATTGGGAAAAAAGTCCGGGTGGTTCAGGAAGTGGTGAAATCCTTAGGGTTGAAAAATGTTACTGCCGAACAAATCCGGGCAGAGCAACTCAAAGGCAAATATGACTTTGTGGTGAGCCGCGCAGTTACCTCATTGCCTGAATTTATCCCCTGGATCAGGAAAAATATCTCTTCCAGACAGCAAAATTCAATTCCGAATGGAGTTATTTATCTGAAAGGCGGAAATCTTGAAAGCGAACTCAGAACTTTCCGCAGAAGCGCTTTCGTTCAGGAATTGTCCGGCTATTTCAGCGAAGCATTTTTCCAAACCAAAAAGCTGGTTCATATTCCTTTATGATCGGTTACAGGTATTCATCCCCGAAGGAGACGCCCATATTTCTGGCCTGAATGATCAGCGAATTGTCCGGTTCCACTAACCGGGTTTTTCCTCCCACTTCCGCCAGTGAAACGGTGGTGAGCTCTCCCTTGCTGAAGGCAACCATGGTTCCGTATTCGCCATCGGCAATACATTTTGCTGCATAGGAGCCGTATTCGGTGGCAAGTATCCGGTCTGTAGGTGTGGGGCTGCCCCCGCGCTGCACATATCCCAGAACAGTAACACGGGTTTCAATTTCAGTGTAGGTTGTGATCGCTTCGGCAATATAGGTTGCGGCAGACTCCTTTTTCGGGCGTTCGATTCCCTCAGCCACCACCACAATGGAATAGGGCTTTTTTCCCTCGTAGCGTTTCTCGATTTTTTTACAGACCGACCTGACATTGTAAGGCAGCTCGGGAATGAGAATGATATCGCCGCCGCCGGCAATGCCTGAATAGAGCGCAAGCCATCCGGCATCATGCCCCATCACTTCAATAATCATAACCCGCTGGTGTGAGTTTGCGGTGGTGTGCAGCCGGTCAATGGCTTCGGTGGCAATGTGCACTGCCGAATCAAAACCGAATGTAACATCTGTGCCCCACACGTCATTGTCGATGGTTTTTGGTATTCCGATGACATTTAACCCTTCTTCTGCCAGCATACTGGCTGTTTTCATGGTTCCATTGCCGCCAATGCAAACCACACAATCCAGCCCAAGCTCTTCGTAGGTCTGTTTTATCAGTTCCGGTTTTTCCGGTTTCTCCGGTTCTCCGGAATCATTCTTCACAAGTTTGAAAGGTTTTTCCCGGGAAGTCCCCAGAATTGTGCCGCCAACGGTGAGGATTCCCGATAGTTGCGACTCTTTAAGCGTAATGTAATCTTTGTTGATCAGGCCTAAAAAACCGGCATTAAACCCAATGACCTCCATTCCGTATTCCACAATTGCCGTTTTGCCCACGCCTCTGATGGCTGCATTCAGGCCGGGGCAATCTCCGCCGGCTGTCAGAATGCCGATTTTTTTTGATTTTCTTGTACTTCCCATAAAACAAATTTATTTTTGGATTCATACTGATGTCCGAAATTACAAAAGATTATTTGAAATGTTTGGTTCTGCCGGATAAGTTTTTAAAAAATTTTACCGGTTATATGCCGGTTTTTATTTTAAAATATATTCATTTTCAATATCTTTGTCTAAGAATTAAATACAATTCAATGATACATTAACCATTTAAAATTCAATTACAATGAAGAAAATTATTACTTTCCTTTTTGCCGGCGCTTTGATTTTTGCAGTTTCCTGCACGGGCGGGCAAAAAAAATCCGGCGGTCAGGCAGAAGAAAAATCGGCTGTTGTTGAAGCAGGCCCCAATGAACTGACGCAGCAGGAAAAAGATGCCGGCTGGGTGTTGCTTTTCGATGGAAAAACGAGCAATGGCTGGCGTGGTGTGAATAAAGACCATTTTCCCGCCGGCTGGCAGATTGTTGACGGAACGATACATTGCCAGGGGTCAGGCAGGGGAGAAGCCGGTTCTGAAGATGGCGGCGACATTCTTTACAACAAGGAATTTTCTGATTTTCACCTGAAAATGGACTGGAAAGTCGGTGAAGGCGGAAATTCGGGAATTTTTTACCTCGGACAGGAAGTGGAAGACTGGCCAATCTGGAAAACAGCGCCTGAAATGCAGATTCTTGACAATGAGCGCCATCCGGATGCCATGCTTGGAAAAGACGGAAATCGCATGGCAGGATCATTATATGACCTGATTCCGGCGAAACCGCAAAATGCAAATCCTGCCGGTGAGTGGAATTCGATTGAAATCTTAGTTTACAAAGGAACCGTTGTGCACAAGCAGAACGGTGAAACTGTTCTGGAGTACCATCTGTGGACCGATGACTGGAATGAACTGGTGGTTGATTCAAAATTCCCGGAACTGAATCCCGACTGGGCCAATGTGGCTAAATCCGGTTATATCGCATTGCAGGATCACGGCGATGATGTCTGGTTCCGCAACATCAAAATCCGCGAATTGTAGGAACTCTTGTTTTTTGCATGAAATGAGGTATGTCTTTATTGATATGCCTCATTTTTTTTTGCATGGCTCAAATTCACTCCGGGAAGTAGCCCGAACTGTTCAAAATCTGCTGATAATCCGTATCCGGCATCAGTTCCTGCAAAGTGACCTCCCTGTGTTTTTTCATGTATTGCCGGACAATCTGCCAGCCAATCCAAATGCCGCTTCTGCCGGGCGATTCCACGGGGAATCCGGTTGTATTCGGAGCATCATTTATGAAACGTAAAATATCCATCCGCTTGTTGGAATAGAGCATTTTGTTTTCCACGAGGAAGCTCCACATCTGCGATTCATTCTTTTGGCACCATTGCAGTTGCGCGGCAGTGAATCCGATTTTCAGCGTATCATTCACATCCGGAAGCATCGCATCCACAAAATACATCAGTTTTCCCTGATGCACAATGTGGTCAAGCACGGTTGTGGCGGCTCCGCGGTCGTCAAACTCAGTCATTCCCCACGCATACACCACATCAGACACCAGTTTCCCCGGGTGCATGTTTGTAATTTTATACATGGGAACGTTGCTGAGCTGCCTGTAATAGGAGAATTCGCGCCCCATATATTTGTCAAGGCTCACCCCGATAATGTTTTCAGCAGTAACCACCGACTGGTTGAAGCCCGAAATCATGGTGTAGATAACCGGGAGTTCCTTTTTCGGAAAATGATACCTAAAATATTTAAACGCCTCAATCAGCTCTTTTTCAGTCTTTTGAAAAGGGGAAAATTCTTTTTCCACCAGATTATTTAAATCCAGAATCATGCTGTCGGCAAGAAATTCGCCCATTGCTTCGGGGAAATGCTCTTCGTCAATACCGCCGATTTCAATCACTTTCCATGTGAAAAGGTCGAAGAAAGCGGGGTAGCTGCTTCGGAGAGCCGTAAGCCCGGCCAGGGTATCTGCCATTGGCAGGGCAAAGAGTTCGCGGTCAAAGCGAACAATCTTCACTTCCTCCCTGATTCCCGAAATGTTCACTTTCAGTGGATTCCGGGTGCATGAAGCAAAAATCAGCGCGGAAATTATCAAAAAGATAAAAAGTTTTTTCCATTTTTTCCCTGTCGGTAATTTTCCGGAGCAAGCAGAAGCCTGTTGGCAGTCCTGGTGAAGAATATTTTTTTCAAATCGGATTGAAAGCATGTTATTAAGATTCGTTATTGGTTTATCCATAGATTTTAATTTTGCTTTTGTCAGCTGTGCGCGCTGCAAAATCTTTTAAATACCCTTTTTCTACCAGATCAACTTTTTTTTCAATTTTACTTTCAATGGCATGTCGGATATCCAGTAAATCAAAAAAAGAATATTTTTTATTCTTATTCAATTCAACCATGATATCAATATCGCTTTTGGCAGTATTGTCTCCTTTTGCAAATGAACCAAAAATCCATGCTTCAGCCACACGGCCATCTTTATCCAGAACCGCTCTGACGTTGTTTATCAGGTCTGCCCTGCTTGTCATAAAAGCTGTGTTGTAGCTTATCCTCTCTTCAGCCACCTGCAATGCTTTCAGTCCGATTTCCTCATTGCTAATCTCATACACCAGTTTATCTGACAGCCAGTGCAGGAGCAAATCATTTTCAGGGAGATTGAAAAATCCGGCAAGTTTGATGACCAATGCACGATTTGCTTTACGCTGCCCCCTTTCAATTTTGCTTAAAATCGCCGGGTCAATATCAAGGCAATCAGATACTGTCCGCAGGGGCAGTTTTTTATCTTTCCTGAGTTTTCTTATGGTTTCGCCAAAACTGTTCATCTTTTGTGATTATGAAACATTAATTATCCAAAAATATTTTGAATGTTTTTGTCAAAATTATAAAATTATTCCAAAAAAATGTCGGAGAGGGATTATGGATTTAATTTAATGCTTAATCCGCAGGGAGTTACCTCTTTTTGTGCTTTTGATGCCGGGTGATAAAATTGGAAGAGAAAAAGTTGTTGTTTCACCGGAAGCGGATAAATTTCAATTTAAAAGAATGAATTCCGGAATGAAACACAAACTAATTGAGTAATTTTGGTGATGACTTTGACAAAATAAAAAGATGAAGATTGCCATTGCACAACTGAATTATAAAATCGGAGATTTTGCCGAGAATGCCCGGAAAATAACCGAATGTATTGAAAAAGCCCAAAAGGATGGGGCAGACCTTGTTGTTTTTTCAGAATTGTCTGTAACCGGTTCTTATCCTTATGATTTGCTTCAGCAAACCGGATTTGTCGGCAAAGCGGAAAAAACGGTGGCGCAAATTGCCGGTTTCTGCACCGGAATTGCAGCCGTTATCGGAGCGCCGCGGCTAAAAACCGAAGCCTGTGGGAAAAGGATTTTCAATTCCGCCTATTTTTTGGCGGATGGAAAAGTTGTTTCAATTCAGGATAAAGTGTTGTTGTCTGACAAGGATGTTTTTGATGAAAGCCGCCATTTTGCCCCGGGGCGTGGTGTTCAGCCCATTGAATACAAAGGGAAACGGTTTGTGATTATTGTAGGGGATGAACTGACAGCCAGCGAAAAGCAGAATGAAAATAAAAAGTGCAGTAATACTACCGTTCAGGAGTTGTCAGAATTAAAGCCGGATTTTATATTGAATATTTCGGCTGTTCCGTTTGCGTGGAATCTGGAGGAAGAACGAAGAAATAAGCTTTGCGCTTTTTCCGAAAAATACCGGATTCCGGTTTTGCAGGTCAATCAGGTGGGTGCGCAGGGCGAATTGATTTTTGCCGGCAGTTCGGTTTTTATCCGTAAAGAGGGCGAAGTTTCAGAAGAATTGAATGGCTTTGCAGAAGATTTTCGGATGGTGGATACAATCCATCCGGAGAAGCCGCTGATTCCGCAGAAAACAGAAAGGATAGAAAAAATCCATGATGCGCTGGTTCTTGGCATCCGGGATTATTTTCAAAAATCAGGATTGAAAAAGGCTGTAATCGGCCTGTCGGGGGGGATTGATTCGGCAGTGACTCTGGTGTTGGCTGCTGAAGCGCTTGGAACAGAAAACATGTGGGTTGTCCTGCTGCCTTCAGCCATTTCACCGGGACACAGTGTGGATGATGCCCGTAAACTGGCTGAAAATCTGGGAGTGAGCTATACTGTTTTAACCATTCAGGATGTGGTTGATTCCTTCACGGAAAAACTGAGCCCGTTGTTTCAGGGAAAAAAGCCAGATGTTACCGAAGAAAATATCCAGGCACGGGTGCGGGGAACTTTGCTGATGGCGCTGTCGAACAAGTTCGGGCACATCCTTTTAAATACCAGCAACAAAAGCGAAAGCGCCGTGGGCTACGGAACCTTATACGGCGACATGAGCGGCGGGCTGGCGGTGCTTGCCGATGTGTATAAAACCGATGTTTACAATCTCGCCCGTTTTATGAACCGCAAGGATGAAATTATTCCTGAAAACACCATTCTGAAACCGCCTTCGGCAGAGCTGCGCCCCGACCAGAAAGATACGGATTCATTGCCTAAATATGCTGTGCTTGATGAAATCCTGTTCAGTTTCATCGAAGAAAACCTTTCACTTTGTGAAATCATTGACAAGGGTTTTGATGCAGAAGTGGTTAAGAAAGTAATCCGAATGGTAAATTCGGGAGAATTCAAACGCTTTCAGGCAGCACCGGTTTTGCGCGTGAGCTCCCGTGCATTTGGCCTGGGAAGAAAAATGCCGCTGGTAGTTACATTTCCTGCGAATTGTGCCGGCAAATAGAACCGGGATATTCTCGTCTGAAAATTTATTTTTCGGAGCCTGGACTTTCAGCAATCAATTTGAGCGCTTCATCAATCAGTATTTCACCGGTCATTTCGCCCAACGAGGTGCGGCTGATGTACCGGTATTTTTCAAAGCTGTCAAAATCGGTTTTTGTCAGAATATACCCGATGGCTTCATTGGTTAGCCCGAAAAGAAACGGCTGATCCGTATTCATTTTTCGTTTCAGATAAAATCCGATATTGGGCAATGCCTCCCCGGGAATGGTGAGTATCTGTGCCTTACCAATATTCAACAGGTTCATCCGGGTGGTAAAGGATTGATAATCATCATCAACCGCTGCCTGACTTAAAACCGGAGAATATTTTATAGCCTGTTGCATCAGTTTGGATTCAATGGGAAAGCGAACTGTTGTTGAAACGCAGAAAAGCTCAGGGTTTTCCTGAACCGGCGCCGGTTCAATGATGCGCAGCGCTTCATCGGCCAGCAGGTGCCCGATGCGGATACATTCATTCCAGTCGTTTGCTTCGGTATTGTTTTCGCGGCGGTTGTCGGCAGTGACCATGCCACCCTGGGCACTGTTCATAAACAGCGCCACGCCGCCTGTTTTGGATTCAATCTGTTCATAAAGCGGTCCGCACAAATCGGGGCTCATCATTTTGCGCTTAGTTCCCAAAATTTCCGGATGGGTGGCGTAATTAACCAGTGTGGCAATGGTTTTTCCCTTGTTCTTCCCGGAAGAGGAAATTGCCTGAATGACACCGCAGCGCGGGTCATACAACTGTGGTGCGTAATAATTGTAGGCAATTTTTCCCTTAGCCTCGCCAACGGCGGTTTTCAGCATGGCAGGCTCCAGTTTTGCAATAGCCTCATTTACGGCATCTGCAATTTGAACCACGCACCAGTCAAGGTATTCAAGGTCAGCGCTGATATTTCCTTTCTCATCAGGAAAAGCATAAGCATCGGGCGCACTGTGGGTATGGGTTACGCCAATCAGGATGTTTTCAGCCGGAATCCCCTTGATCAGTGCTCTGGAGCGGTCGCCCAATACGGCGGGCCAGCCTAAATTGTCAATGCTCACAATAGCAATGCGGGTTTCGCCTTTTTCAAGAACAAGCGCCCTTGCAAAAAGGTCTCCCTGAAATTTTTCCGGTATTTCGGGCGTCCCCATTCCGCCGGAAATGGGTAGCAATTTTTTGGGTGTGATTACCCGTGTAGCGGCGCCGGCTCTGAAAGTTTGAGCGGAGAGTTCCTGAATGGAAAAAAAGAAAAGACAAAAGATAAAAAAGAGGTGAGTTTTCATGTGTAACTGATTTTTAATTGAATCATGTATGTGTCTGTTTTTTTCATGTTGAAATTATTTCTGAGCCGGTTAATCCTGAGTAACGATTTCGGAGAGCAGGCGGATCAGGTGCATGGTGTAATCCCCCATTTCCGGGCCAAACCATCCCATCGTTTTGGGTTCGTATTTATCCATATAAAAATAGCGTCCGGGAATGATGTAGCCTAAATAATCTCCATTGAAGCTGCTGACGTTGGATTCATAGCCTTTCACCGCAAGGTCGTTTTTGATCCGGAGGGCATACTCACCGCTGAAATCAGCAGGCGTTGTAATCCAGACCATATTTCCCAGCCTGACAGCCTGGAGGTAGCCGCTCTCAGTATATGGCATCAGCTTTTTACTTAAAAAGGCAGAGAGATTTCGCTTGGTGGTCAGCCGGATTTGAAATTTTGGCAGGGGCATCGTCATCGAAATGCAGGTGAGCGGTACTGTCTCCTCTATTGCTGCATTTGCAAGTATTTTGTTCAGGCTGTCGGCCAGGGATTCACCAATGTATCTTGCCCTTTCAAAATCTTTGCCTTCTCCGGCAGGCCTTTGACTTCCCATGGAGCCGGCAAAAAACATGGCAAAATCAACGGTTGAGTTCTCCATTTTCTCTGCCCAGTAGCCCGGATATTCGGCGCTTATTTCCATGTTGTCGCTCCCTAAGTTTGTGGAATGAGCGGAAAAGGAGCCGATAACCCCTTTTTTTCCTTCCTTTTGTTCAAGAAGAATAAAGCTGAAATCGTCATTTTTTACTCCCAGTTCACCAATCAGGCGGTTGCGGGTGAATTGCCCGGCATTAAAATTTCCGGAAGCGATGCCTGCGGGTTTTAAATCGTTTGCCGCTTTCAGAGCAGCTTCCGAGATTTTCAGCCCGAGCCATTTTGGGAGGTTCTCATTTTCCTTTCCGGCAAACTGGCGGGCTAAAAAACCTTTGCCCCAGGCGCCAAGACTGGAATGCGTGTGGGTTGCGGAGAAAAACAGCTGACTGCGGCTGATGTTGTGCAATGAAAGAATTTCCATTGCATGATCGACAATATTTGGCGAAATAATCAGCAGGTCAGCGCTTACAAAAAACAGGGTTTCACTGCCGGATTTTATTGCTGTTGCTTTAACAAAAATACTGTCGTGAATGCCGGTTGCCGGCGCTCCTTTTCGTCCGCCATAACCGGCTAAGGGAAGCTGAATGAATTTTCCCTCGCTGAAATTATCTTCGGATTGGTTGAGCAGGGGCGTGATACTCTCTTTTGCAAAACCTGCATAGAGCGAATCATCCGTGATTCTGAACCGGTTTTTCAGGCTGTCAATTTTGGAAAGGCTTTCCCTGAAATAAGCACTTTCAAGATAGGGCGTATGGTTTATGGGGGTTGTAAACAGAAAATAGAGCAACGACAGGAAAAGAATTAGGGCTAAAAAGAAAAAACCGATCCGCTTCATTTTATTTCTGTAAAAAAATCAAAAAAAGCAGGCAAAGTTGAATTTGCCTGCTTTAGAGAATGTGTTGAATAAATTAATAGGGTTTGCCTGTTCCCTGCAGTACCCACATTTTTGACCAGGCACTGTTCTTTGTTTCATCTTTACCCCTGTAGGTTGTATCTTCTAATTTTTCAATTGCAGCCAATGCGTTTTCTTCATTTTTTGCAATCTCGTTATCAGCATGATAATACCATCTGATGGGCAATACTTCCCTTTGTGCAATGGGACCGGTTTTTAAATCGGGCAATCCGGTTCTTCTCCAGTCGAACCAGGATTCCTGAGCGGATGTCCAGCTGGCAATCCATTTTTGCTCCATGATACTTTCCAGTCCACTGTAAGGAACATTTGCAATATAGCTGTCAAACTGATCGCCTACGCTCCATGCAATGAGAGATTGTTTGACCCCCTCGGCATAGTAATCGGCAGCATTTCCACTAATCCAGCCATAAAGGGCAGCTTCGGCAAGAATCTGATTCACTTCAGCAGCCGAGATCAACCGCATCAGAACCAACGGGTCAGCAGTCTTTTTATACCTGTCATTCAAATGGGAGACATACGGATTGACTGTTCCCTGTGCCGGATTTGCCTCGTTCATGTTTGCGATCTGCACCCGGGAATGGGAAATAGGTACGCCGACATAGTCTCCAAACTGAATTTCCATGGTATTGTTTGCTTCAAATGCGCTGACAACATCTTGTGAAACCTCCCGCTTGCCATTGACAATCTGATCGACACCTGTGCCGTCCACCAATACCAGAGGAATTTGTGCCTTGTTTGCCCAGAGCGGAAGCCGCGGGTCATTGTATTCCCGTAAAGCATCCACCAGGGTTCTGGCCATTTTTACACGCATATACGCTCCGTCAGGTGAAATGTCATAAACAGTATTCAAAGGGTTTGAAGTAGCTACAGAAGTTCCGATATAACTGATGTTTGCATCATCGGCGGCATTGGTAATCAATGGATATTTTGCCGGGTCTCCTGCAATCTTACTGATTCCGTCTTTTGCAATTTGCGGCTCCTTGGCCTGAAGCCTCATATAGTACCTCAACGCCAGTGAGTTTGCAAACTTCTGCCATTTTGCAGGATTCCCGTTGTAAAGCACATCTTGTTTCCCTACCACATTTTTGTATTCTGAAGCGCTTTTTGAAAGCAATACGTTTGCTGTATCCAGATCGGCAAGAATGCCCATATAGATATCTTTCTGCGGATCAAAAACGGGCTTGTAATAATCAGGGCCTTTTTTGACTTTCAAGGCATCCTTATATGGAGCATCCCCCCAAATGTCGGTAATCAGTCCGAACGTGTAAGCACGAATAATCCGTGCAACGCCTTCATGGAGTTCATATCCATTTTCAACGGCTTTTTTGAAATAGTCGTCGTTGGTGCTTAAAAGACTGTAATATCCGTTCCAACTGTGGGAAAGCACGTCCCAGTCATAATTATTGTAGCCACTTGCCCATCCGGTTTTTTGGGTATGCTGCATTATGCCGGAGATGTCTCCAAAGCCAATGCCGGTAACTGTCTGTCCCAGACTGATTGTAACCGTAGGCATTAAAAAATTGAGATCGGCTACTTCCGGATCTACTGCATTTGGGTTGATATTCAGTTCGTCAAGGTCTTTGCATGAAATCACAAAACCAAATACCAGCGCCAATGCTATACTAATTTTACTTTTAATTTTATACATGATATTTGTTTTTACCGGTTAAAATGAAAAACTTAATTTAAATCCGATCGGAACCACCCAGGGCTCAGCATTATAGCGTTCAACACCCTGTTTGAAGCTTCCTCCGCTAACAGCCTGATAAGCTCTTTCCGGGTCCACGCCCATACCTGAATTTTTTGTCCACAACATGATGTTACGGCTAAAAAGAGAGAAGTTTAAATCTTCAATTCCCAACCTTTGTGTGGCTTTCCGGGGTACCTGATAGTTTAATGCAATCTCCCTCAGTTTGATGTAATCTGCATCGAAAAGATTGGCTTCTCCCAAATCCCAGGGATAGCTCATTACATACGGTCTGAATTCAGTGCCTTCATCACCAAGGTTTTCCTTGATGAGCTCAAAATTACCATCACCATCGTATTTTCCATATACACCGGGTACAAATACGCCGTCATTTGTTCCGATACCGGTGAAAAAATCGTTGTAGAAACCGCCAAATTCCTTGGTTGGTCCGCCAATCGGTCTGGGATTATCAGAGTAAATAAAAGCATCTGCATTTGCCAGAACCCATTCACTGAGCGCTTTACTTGGCACTTCACCCAATCCTTCGGGCGGAACAATCAACTGGTTCAACCAGGTATTGGAAACAACGCCTTCGGTCAGGTATCTCCAGGTTTGTGAAACATACTGGCCTCCCGATCTCCAGTCAAAAGTCATGCTCAGCCTGAAGTTTTTATAGGTGAGTGCAGTCTGAAGTCCCATGATGAAATCGGGATTGTAATTTCCGACCAGCGAGTAATTGTCTTCTGCTTCCCACTCGGCATCTTCACTTCCATGAGGCAGCAGAGGGTAGTTATAATACTTTGAGTTCACATCAGTTACCCTGCGGATTTTTCTGGTGTAGAGATTTCCTACCAATCCATCATTTCCTTTTGTTTCATCTTTCACGTAAGTCATGTTTTTAACTCTTGCTTCGCTCCAGTGCTCCAGGAAATCAACGCCTTCTGTCAGTTCTATCAACCAGGTTTTATTGGTTGAGAAATTTAAATTCAGATCCCATGTCCAGTCGCCGGTTTTAACCGGGGTGATTCCAAGCATCCACTCCCAACCTTTACTAAGCAGTAACCCGGTGTTTACATTAATTCCTGATGCACCCGATGAACCTGCCAGCGGAGCGCTGAAAATCTGGTTGCGGTTTTCTTCACGGTAATAGGTTCCTTCAAAACGAAGACGATTGCTTAATGCGCGGATGTCAACGCCTATTTCGTATGATGTTGCCTCTTCCGGCAGCAGGTTCGGGCTCAGCTCGCTGAAAGGCTTACTTAGCCTGATTGTCTCCCCCCATTGCCCGGCATTTCCGTATGTAGCATATAATCTATAAGGAGATGTGTCGTTACCTACCTGTGCGATTCCTCCTCTGATTTTGAAAAGATCGATATTTCTACCCATGTCAATCATGTTATCAATAAGGAAACTAAGAGAGGCAGAAGGATAGAAATAGGAACGATTCTCCGGTGGCAACGTACTTGACCAGTCGTTTCTGGCTGTTGCATCAAGGAAGATCATATCTTTCCAACCTAAGTTGGCCAGAGCGTAAACACTGTTAATCGCTCTTTGTGCTCTGGAATTGGAATAGGAGAGTGATTCACTCTCAATATTCTGGATGGTATAAAGATAAGGAACAATCAAACCGGAACCGGCTTTTGCAGAATTGCTGACGGATGACCAGTTGGCATAAAGAAGGTTCCCTCCGGCTGATGCTGTGAGTGAGAAGTCCCCCCAGTGATTTTTATAGGTTGCCAGCATGTCGGCATTGGTTTCTGTGCTTTCGTTTGTGGCAATTCCGTATGTTCCGTTGTTGGGTTCTTTAGAGTACCCGGGGTCCATTTTGGTTTCCCTCACCTGATCAGATCTGTTCAGCGCATAGCGTGCCATTACACTGAATTCAGGAGTGATTTCCCATGTTGCCATAACATTCCCAATCAGTCGGTTACGCTTGAAGCTGTTGTTGATTCCATAAGCCAGATAATATGGGTTTTCAAATTCGCCACCGATGGTTTTTACCTCATTGGCGCCCAGTTTATAATCTTTTAATGTAAGAATGTCCACACTTGGGGGAGTCCAGGCTGCCCACTGCAACGGGTTGGTTCCGCGCTCCTGGGTTGCCGGACGGTTGTCTGCCCAGTTCTGGGTGTAGTTGATGTCAGAGCTTACGGTGAACCCTTTTTTCACCTCAGAAGTTGCCGAAAGGGTAATGTTATTCCTGTTGAGGTCAGAGTTTGGCACCAATCCCTTGTTGGTCATATTTGACAAGCCGAGCCTGTAACTGACTCCCTCGTTATTGCTGGAGATGGAAACGCTGTTTGTGGTTGTGAAAGCGTTTTGGTTGATGAAGTTCTTGTAGTTATCCGGATACGATACCAGTTCGGTCGGAATGCGGTGTCCGTTGGCATCCAGCGGAGCAAACGGTTGCACCTGCCAGTATCCTTTATCCAACTCCGGGCCTGCTCCGGCAGCTTCAGCCGGACTGAAGGGCGGAATAATCCCACTGGCAAAATTATCCGGGGTGTAAGTGCGCGCTCCGAATCCGAAACGGGTCTGAACATCCAGATACCTTGATGGAATATCAAAAACAGTATTGGAAACCACTTCCACTTTCATTCCTGCTTTCCGTGATGCCTTTTTTGTAGTGATCAAAACCACACCGTTACCTGCGCGGGTACCATACAAAGCAGCAGCGCTCGGCCCTTTCAGGATGGAAATGCTTTCAATGCTTTCCGGGTCAATATCCGAAATGGCGCTTCCGTAGTCAACACGGTTGTCGTTTCCGAATCCGCCAACGTTTCCTACGCCACTGGTCATGGGAACGCCGTCAACCACATACAACGGCTGATTGTCCGTGCTCAGCGAAGTGGCTCCGCGGATAATCATGCTGACAGAAGAACCTGCACCACCGGTAGAGTTGATGGTTACCCCGGTAACTTTTCCGGCCATGGAGGTCAGCAGGTTTTCGTTGACAACTTTTGAAAGCTCTTCCGCGTCAACTTTTCCGACTGAGTATCCGAGTGACTTTTCTTCTCTTCTAATACCTAATGCAGTGACCACTACCTCTTCGAGGGCTTCTATGCTCTCTTCCAGAACCACGTTGATGGTGGTTCTGCCCTGAACAGGAATTTCCTGTGCACTGAAACCGATAAAGGAGAAAACAAGCGTAGCATCCGGTGCGATATTATTAATAGTGTACTTTCCATCCATATCCGTAACGGTTCCCACGGATGTCCCTTTAACAACAATGCTGACCCCCGGCAGTCCGAGTCCGTCGGCAGCAGAAGTTACAGTTCCCGAAATCCTTGCGGAAGCCTGTCCTGCCGGATTACTCCCTGCAAAAACTCCCGAAATGGAGGAAAGCATAAGGGTTACAGATAAAATAAATGCAAACAGATTGTTGCTTTTATTCTTTTTCATAATATTAATTTTCATATTAAATTTCATTTAATCGGTTTTACTTAACTACCTCAAAACTAAGTACCAATGCATTTGTCTGTATTGGGTAATAAGTGGGATCTAAGGAAGCAAACATGACCAATCTCATGGAATTATCCTTGATGTCCTGAACAATTACCCTGCGCTCATAACACATGAATCCAATAAATTCATTCCCGGAAAATGAAAGTGAA
This sequence comes from uncultured Mariniphaga sp., assembly GCA_964624645.1. Taxonomy (GTDB): domain Bacteria; phylum Bacteroidota; class Bacteroidia; order Bacteroidales; family Prolixibacteraceae; genus Mariniphaga. The sequence goes on along the minus strand of CAZVAD010000004.1, from coordinate 16,788 downwards.
TTCACTCCTTCAAAAGTTAAATCAGCTCCTCCCGTATGTACAGATTTAACGGAGAAATCCACGTTTTCACTATATGTGAAGGTGGCTCCGGTTTCAGGAGTAAACTTAACCATGGCAAATGGATAATTCTTCGGATCGCCGCTCTGTTTTATAATTCCTGCACCACTCGTAGTTTGCAACTGATGGGCTATTGAGCCAAAAACCGCATTGTTGCCGCCCATGTTGTAAACTTCATGGGTGAAGCTTCCGTCAATATGGAATGTGTAGGTTCCTTCATACGCTTCGGGCAATCCGATTTGTCCAAATGCTCCGTTAGGAAGTGGCTGCATAATCGGTGTGAGGCTTGCATTGGCATTTGCTAATTTGTCGTCCTCCGGATGCACGGATGATAGTTTCCATTTTTTCCCTTTGTAGCCGGGGGCGTTGGGATTACCTGTAAGGTAATTGATTGGCTCCAGGTCCAGCGCCAATTCAATCTCGTCAGTGGCTTTGTTGCCTTCAGAATCAGTGGCAACCAAAACAATTTTGTAATAACCACCACTTTCATAGATATGTACCGGTTCTTTTTCGGTACTCGTTTTTCCGTCGCCAAAATCCCATTCCCAGCTCACTGCGCTATGGGTTAATGCGGCAAAAGCTACCTGCTTTCCATCAATACTGTTGTGAATCACAGCAGAAAGTGGAAATTCAGGCCGCGTTTCTTCATCTGCACACGATGGCAAAAGAAAAACCATCAGGCAGAGAACAGATGTTAAAATAATAAACTTCTTTTTCATAGAATTTTTAAGATTAAAAAAGTTACTAAAAAATAAATTTCACGTCAATCATTTAAAATGTTTAAAAAATAAGTATAAATATCAAGGTTTTTTAAAGTATTTTTTCAGGATTTGCTACAAACATTCTTGTGCTTTTTGAATAAAGCCCTCCGTTTAAATCCTTGTAAATCAAGTCAACATAAAAGGCGCGAAAACCTGCTTCCGGATATTTTACAGAAACAAGGATTTCATCTGCCGGTTCGGCTTCAATAGGATTTTTAACAAATTCATTGTCGCGGAAATCACGGTCTTCCGAATCACACACCCATAACGCCACATGGTCCAGTTTGTTTTTTGTGGCTTTTATTTTTACGGTAATCCCGTCACCGGTTTCTTCAACTTGCCAGGAAAGTTCAGGATGTTTTTCTTTCCGGAGGGTTTCTCCCCAGAATGCACTCAATGCCTGCAATGCCTGCTTTTTGTCTCCCAGACCATGACCGGCGTTGGGTACATAATGAAGATAATTTTCACCGGGGATTTCTGAAATATAATGCTTTATGGCATCAGCCGGCCAGTATTCATCGTTGGTTCCGTTGAAAATCAGCTTGGGCATGGTGAGTTTGCTCCGGTATGAATACGGGTCAATCATGGCTACAAGCTCTTTTCCGTCGGGGGTATCCACATCCTGGGCAATGCCAAGTTTCACGTAGTCCTCAATCTGGATGCTGTAATCGCCCCATGCTTCCACGTGGTAGCTGATGCTTTTCGGCATATTCAGCATGTCAATGACCATCGGAGCAATCGCTTCCACCCGCCGATCGTTTGCGCCGGTCAGCCAGGTGGTCCAGCCACGTTTTGAAGCTCCGGAAACGAGAAAACGATTGATTGTATGATTCAGGTTCTCCGCAGAAAAAGCCTGAACGGCATCCATGGAGCGCACGGCGCTTTTCACCATGGGAAACAGAAGCGGCCACGAAAAATCCTTATCCTTCCGGTAGTTGTGGAGCGTATATGAAATCAGGGCGTCTTCAGTCAGGTCATCATACAGCGGCTGATTGGGCACCTGAGAAACCACTGCTATAATTGCATTGTTTTTCTGAGCAACTATTCCCATTGATTGTATGGTGCCATCTCCCGGTTTTTTCCAGTTTGGCATTTCGTTTTTGTTGCTGCCCCCGTTTATGAAAAGCAAAGCGCCGTCATAACTGATTTTTTCGGGCACAATCACCGAGACCTGATGACGCCAGGTGTGTTCACGCCATTTTTGCGAAGTGACCAGCAAATTGTAAATTTTCACCCCTTTTTCTTCCTGCGTATCCTTCAACTCCCATGAAAATGTTTTGTCGTCATTGTTCAGGTAGGATTCCAGCGCCGTCTCGGGCGTAATGACTTTGGGCGACTGGCAGGCTGCCAGCAGAAAGAGAATTAAAAAGGAAAATTTCAAATTTTTAAAAATATTATTCATGTGATTAAAATTAAATATATCCGGCATTGCCACAAGAAACTCTACCCGAACGAAAATCATCGTAATCCATTCATGTTTTCTTGTGATTTTTCATCTTTTGCATTTCCAAAAAAGATTTCTGAAAATTTCTCAAATAACAATTAAGCAGCTAAGTTGCTCTGAGTCAATTGCCTGATTAAACTGAGTTTTAAAAATCCCCATAATTAAACCTTCAATTTTTTTAACAAATCATGCAATTCTTAAAAAATGTAAAAATAGGGAATATAAATGATAAATTTTATTAAAATTTGGAATTTTTTCATGTAATTTTAACTCTTTATCTAAAAAGTGATGGCCGAATTAATGTTTTTAGGTTAATAAAAGCAAAGTTGTCTTTTTTTAATTACTGAAAAGAGTTGTTTGATATGAACAAAGTTTCATAATGCTATTTGTTCGAATGATTTTGGAAATTTCTGTTATTTGCCTGAATCTAAAAGTGGTATAAAATGAGTTTGGACAGGTTGATGCTTTAAAAATTTACTTTTATCTTTACCAAAAATCAAAATTCAACCTTATGAAGTTAAAGGGAAATAGCTCCAGAGGTCTGACCGGAGCCACGCTTGGTTTCTTTTTCGGATTTGCTGCTGTCAGTTTATATGGTCCTACCGCCATCCGGTTTGAAGAAGCCATGAATTTAACCCCGGCTTTGGTCGGTTTGCTTATCGCCATCCCCTCGTTATCCGGCTCTCTTTTACGGATTCCGTTCGGGGCATGGGTGGACATCACCGGCGGGAAAAAACCGTTTCTTATTTTGATGATTCTCAGTTTAATCGGATTAGGCGGGATCACTTTGTTGCTTGCCACTTCATATCCCGACAATATGAATGGAATGTATGGCCTGGTTCTTCTGTTTGGCTTCCTGAGTGGTTGCGGAATTGCCTCTTTTTCAGTAGGAATAGGGCAGACTTCCTATTGGTTTCCGCACAAGAAACAGGGAATTGCCCTTGGTATTTTTGGCGGACTTGGAAATCTGGCGCCGGGAATATTTTCACTGATTCTTCCTGTTTTTTTGGTTTATTACAATTTTATTTCCGCCTATTTTGCCTGGTTTCTCTTTTTACTTGCCGGAACAATCATTTATGGATTTTTAGGCGTGAATTCCTATTATTTCCAATATAAAAAGGCAGGTTTTTCGGATGAGGATTCCCGGAAGAAAGCCCGGGAGCACGGACAGGAGATTTTTCCGGCACGCAGCGTCAGGGAGAGTTTGCTGACTTCTGCAAAAAACAGGAATACCTGGGCGCTGGTGGCGCTCTATTTTACCACTTTCGGCGGATTCATAGCGCTGACAGCCTGGTTCCCGACCTACTGGAATGCATATCAGGAGTTTACTCTTGTGAAAGCTGGACTTTATACCGCCATGTTTTCTTTGTTTGCCTCACTGATAAGGGTTCCGGGAGGGTCTGTTTGCGACAGGTTCGGAGGGGAAAATGTGGCTTTATTTGCAATGTTGGTAATTTTATTTGCTGCGCTGGTTCTCTCTTTTGCCGGCAACATAGCATGGAGCATTGTTGCTGTTTTGTTGTTGGCTGCCGGCATGGGCATTGCCAATGCCGCGATTTTTAAGCTTGTTCCGGTTTATGTCCCCGGTGCAGTGGGCGGCGCTGCCGGGTGGGTTGGCGGAATCGGCGCTTTTGGCGGGTTTGCTCTTCCTCCGATAATGGGCGCAATTGCAGGAAAGCTCGGCGTCATAGGCTACGCCCGGGGTTTTTTTGTTTTTGTGGTTTTATCTTTTGTAAACCTGGCTATTGTTTATGGGTTGAGGAAGAATAATAACCCTGTGAAAAGTTAAGATTTATATTCTTATTTCTGTTTCATTCACTAAGCCTCATTTTCTGCTTTCGGGGAAACTTGGGTCATTTTGGGGCAATGTGCCGGTCAGGTGGCGGTGCCAGCTGTTCACATATTGAAGACTCAGGGCAATGGATCGGATTGGATTGCGGATAAATTGTTGCGGGGTAGCCATGCCGTCAACTATTGCCGGCAGGATGCTGAAAGCGTTGTTAATGGCAAGATAGAGCTGTTTGAGCCCTGTTTTGAAAAAAAGTTTCTGCAATACCGGGGCACGCAATTCGGTACTCAACCCGGAAAAGCCCAATACCACGACCAGCGCCCGCAGTATCATGGAGAAACCCTGAGACAGCGCTTCGATTTTGCCTTCAATGCCAGTGGCTGATGTTTTGCCGAAAAACAGTGCAAGCAGAAGAATGACAAGCAACTGCATCCAGAAGAGCCACTTTTTCAATCTGCGCACTGCAATTCGGTACCTAAAAGCAATGAGCATGAAATAGGGCAACACGATGAGCAGGGAAAATCCCGGGCCAAGTCTCGACAAAGCGTAAAGCAGGGCTGGAATAGAAATAATGTGCAGCACGAGCAGGGCAGGGGAGTAGTTTCCACCGGCATCGCCGGTTTCCCATTTTCCCTTTTCCAATGCGTTGGCATAGCCCGGCAAATCGCTGTTTTGTTCCTCCAAAGCACGGTTTCCGATGAAGTAACCGGCAAATGCAGCCAACATTCCCAAAACAGCGTAAATCAGAAAAAGCGACAGCACAACATAAAAGATTCCGGCGTTGGGCAATCCCATTTTTAAAACGGCAAACCGGAACATCTCTTCATAAATTTGAAAAATATCCCATCCGTAGAGTATAAAAAGGTGTATGATTTTATGTGTCAGCGCCCCCAGCATGGTCAATGCCCCGGCAATGGCATAGCCCAAAAGATTTTTCCCGAGCAGACGTACCGAAACTTCAAGCACCACCCCTTCCATGGTGATGGCGATCATAGGGCCAAGTATCACCGCGCTGGGAGAGATGGATTTCATTAGCGCCGTAATGATTCCTGCGCGCCAGATGATTCCGGGTTGCTTCCAGATTTGGTAAAACCCGATGACTAAAGTGATGGATATCAATGTGAGAAAAGTTCCTGAAAAAGGAATTTTCAGATTGTGCAGGAAACTTCCGGCAACAATCTCAATGCCGGCCCACAACCCTGCCAGAACTGATGCTTTTGTCCATCTTTGACTGTTCAGATTGTTAACCATAACGCTTCACTTTGACTGAGTTCATCCGGTGAATTTACATTTAAAAAGCTGTTTGGATGATAAAAATCATGCTCTTTTTCAATAGCCAGCAATTTATAATCGGTCTTGGAGATGATTCCTTTCAGTTTCAGCTGTCTTTTCAAAACCGCTTTTTCAAAGCGCGGAACCACGTTTTTACTGTAAATGGCACAAAGGGTTTGCCATTGCCCGTTTTCATCAACCGGAAGCGTTACATCTGCCGGATTCCCGAGCACCTGGTCAAGGATATATTTCAGCAATCTGCCGGAAACAAACGGCATGTCGCATGAAAGAACAAAATTCAACTCGGTTTTTGAATGACGCAGCGCTGAAAGGATGCCCCCGGCAGGACCGCAACCGGGATAAATGTCTTTCACCACAGGGAGGTTTTCATACTGAAACGGCTCAGCGCCGACACTTAGGATAATTTCAGGTGTTAGTTTCTGTAAGGCATCAAGAGCGTAGCCGATCAGCGGTTTTCCGTTTAACCGGACGAAAGCCTTATTGGCGCCCATGCGCCTGCTTTGGCCGCCTGCCAGTATAATGCCTGTAATTCCGGGATTCATGATTTTTCAGTTTTGTCCGTCAGGATATTCTGAAAATATAGCTCAACAGCATCGGAAATTTGTTTTGCCGCTTTTCCCGGATTTGAAAAATCAGATGGATAATATATGGTGTCAGGCTGAAATTTCCACGTTTCAATAATTTTTTGAAGATGTTTTGTTTTTGTGGTAAATAGAACAGGAGACGGCGATTTCAATACCTCAGAAAAAATACGATGCCAAACCATCCCCTTGAGCTCATAATAACCGATTTCATCTAACACAACTATACTTTTTTCAGTCTGTTTTTCCAGACAGACCCATTCGGTTCCTGCTTCTATTGCCGTTTCGTTGATTTGAAAATGAAAAGGCCTTATTTCAGGCGGGCCGGTTCTGGTCATCAGCAGGATTTTGGTATTTGTTTGTAAATCAATGATGTAATAGCTGTCGGTAATTTCATCGTTCAGGGCGTAAAACCCTCTCACCAAAAATTTCTCTGAAGAGAGCAATGCTGTGACTTTTTGGAGGAAAACTGTTTTTCCCCTGTTTTTTTCTCCTGAAATTATAAAAACCGGTTTATTCATCATTTGAAATAGTGTAAGCGGAACAAATATAATGATAGTAAAGGAAATGAGTTGCTGAATGACGAAAAAAAGATGCAAATATCTATTGAAAAAATTTTTGTTTCAATAAAAATTCTATATTTGTGTATCAAAAACTCAAACCGTTTTAATCATGCACAGGCTACTTTTTCTCCTCTTTTTGTCCGGGTTCCTTTTTCAAAGCTTATTCCTTCAGGCTCAGACTCCCGGAGAAACCTTATTCAATTCAGATTGCAGGGTGTGCCATACCATTAACGGGGGAAGATTGGTCGGTCCTGATTTGGCCGGAATCAATGAAAAAAGGGAACAGGCCTGGTTGATTTCGTTTATCCGTTCTTCGCAAAGAATGATCAGGTCGGGGGATGAAGATGCTGTTGCCATTTACAATGAATACAGCAAAATGCCGATGCCCGACCATAATTGGAAAGACGATGAAATCATCAGTGTGCTGGAGTATATACGGGAACAGGAAAGTCCGATTCAGGCCGGCGTTGAAACAGCGGCGCCCGATTCTGCCGCTGAGCAGGTTTATATCTCTTACTCGGACCCTCAGCTTTTGAGAGGGAAAGCATTGTTTTATGGCTATGAGAAATTCTCCAACGGAGCCCCTTCCTGCAATTCCTGTCATTATACCAATGACGAATCCATTATTGGCGGCGGCAAGCTGGCCATGGACCTGACCGGAACATACGGCAGATTGGGCGATGCAGGGATTCAGGCAATCCTTTCCAATCCGCCCTATCCGGTTATGAATGCTGCTCTCCATGACAAAAAACTGACAGATGACGAAAAAGAAGCCCTTGTGGTGATGTTTCAGTTTGTGAATGACCGGCAGGCTAAAAAGCCGGAGAGCGCCAGGGATGAACTGATCTTCTTTATTTTGGGCGTGCTGCTCACTTTATTCCTGATTATTCATCTCTATGTGTTTTACGATTACCGTAAGTTACCATCATAATACAAGCATTTGAAATTTTTTTAAAAATTAAAAACTTAGACCAATGAGTTGGATTAAAGATATGATTTCTCCCAAAACCCGGAAATGGGAAGAGTTTTACCGCAATCGCTGGCAATATGATAAAACCGTCAGAAGTACGCATGGGGTGAATTGTACCGGGGGCTGCAGTTGGAATATCCATGTGAAAGACGGGATTGTCGTTTCAGAATCTCAGGCGCTCGATTATCCGCTTCTGGAAAGCAGCCTGCCGCATTATGAGCCGCGCGGCTGCCAGCGCGGAATCTCATTTTCATGGTATCTCTACAGTCCGGTTCGCGTCAAATACCCGCTGATCCGCGGCGCCTTGATTGACCTGTACAGGGCTGAAAAGGAAAAAACCGGAGATGCGCTGCTTGCCTGGCAAAATATCCAGCAAGACCCGGCAAAGCGAAAGCGCTACCAAAAAGCACGCGGAAAAGGTGGCTTCCGGAGGATAGACTGGGATGAAGCGCTGGAGATAATCGGCGCAGCCAATATCTACACTGCAAAAAAATACGGCCCCGACCGGGTGTTGGGATTTTCACCCATCCCGGCAATGTCCATGATGAGTTTTGCTGCCGGCTTCCGGTTTTTGCAACTGTTTGGCGGCGTGAACCTGAGTTTTTACGACTGGTATTGCGATTTGCCGAATTCGTTTCCCGAAGTGTGGGGCGAGCAGACCGATGTGGGCGAGAGCGCCGACTGGTATAACTCAAAGTTTGTTGCCGTCATGGGCGCTAATCTGGGGATGACCCGCACACCGGATGTCCATTTCTTCTCGGAATCGCGGCACAATGGAACAAAAACGGTGGTATTTTCTCCCGATTTCAGTATGGTTTCAAAATATGCCGACCAGTGGATACCGGTGCACGCCGGACAGGACGGAGCATTCTGGATGGCGGTTACCCACATTATTCTGAAAGAAGCACATGCTGAGCAGCAAATCCCTTATTTTATCGAATACACAAAGAAATACACGGATGCGCCATTTCTGGTACAGCTCAGCAAGGAGGGCGACAATTATGTCCCCGGCAGGCTGTTGCGGGCAAATCTTTTGAAAAAATATGAAAATATTGAAAATAGCGACTGGAAGTTTCTGAATATTGACGAAAAGAACGGTGAGTTTGTCTGTCCGCGGGGCAGTTCGGGGCATCGCTGGCAGGAGCAGAAGGGAAACTGGAATTTGCAGTATAAAGACGGCGAAACGGGTGAAGAATACAGCCCGTTGTTGAGTCTTCTGGATAAAAACGATGCCGTCCTGCAGGTTGATTTCACCCGTTTTGATGAGATGCAAACCTACAAACGGGGCGTGCCGGTGCGGTATCTGCAAACGCAAAACGGAGAAGTGGCCTTCACAACTGTTTATGATTTGATGATGGCACAGTATGGTGTTGACCGGGGATTGGACGGCGATTACCCGAAAGGGTATGACGACGGCGATGCGGTTTATACCCCGGCGTGGCAGGAAATCTATACCGGTATCGGCGCCAATACGGTAATCCGGTTTGCCCGCGAGTGGTACAAAACGGCCAAAATCACAAACGGAAAGTGCATGGTGATCATCGGTGCAGGGGTTAATCATTGGTACCACAGCAATCTGATCTACCGTGCTGCCACCATGTCGCTGATGCTCACAGGTTGTATCGGGGTCAACGGTGGCGGGCTGAACCATTATGTGGGGCAGGAGAAACTGGCGCCTCAGGATTCATGGGCGCCCATCATGTCGGGGAAAGACTGGAATATTCCGCCAAGGTTTCAGCAAACGCCAATCTGGCACTACATCCATTCAAATCAGTGGCGCTATGACGGCAATCAGGCTGACTACAATGCCGTGCCCAAAAATGCTTTTTCATCCCAGCATTCAGCCGATTTGATTGCAAAGTCAGTACGGAATGGCTGGATGCCGTTCTTTCCGCAATACAATAAAAATTCCTTTGAAATTGCCAGAGATGCACAGCAGGCCGGGGCAAACAGCCCGAAAGCGATTCAGGATTATATCATTGATAAACTAAAAAGTGGCGAGCTGAAATATTCAGTGAATCAGCCCGATGAGGAAGAAAACTTTCCGAGAGTGTGGTATATCTGGCGCGGAAATGCCCTGCTGGCAAGCGCCAAGGGGCATGAGTACTTTTTGAAACACTATCTGGGAACGCATCATAACGAAATTGCCGATGAGGTGGCAAAGGAGTTGGTCAAAGAACTTGAATGGAAAGAGGAGGCTCCCGAAGGGAAAATGGATCTGGTGGTGGATTTGAATTTCAGGATGGACACCTCCGCCCTCTATTCGGATATTGTCCTTCCGGCTGCTTCATGGTACGAAAAGGCCGATTTGAACACCACCGATATGCACTCATTCATTCATCCTTTGTCGGCTGCCATTCCGCCGGTGTGGGAAGCTAAAACCGATTGGGAGATTTTTCGTGAAATAGCACGCATAACCAGCGAAACGGCAAAAAAACACCTCCCGGAGCCACAATCTGACATCGTTAATGTTCCCATTGCGCATGATTCAGTTGGTGAAATTTCACAGCCTGAAATCAAAGACTGGTTTACCGGCGAATGTGAACCTATACCGGGCAAAACCATGCACAATATTGTTACGGTTGAAAGGGATTATACCCGTTTGTATGATCAGTTCATAAGCCTTGGGGAAAATATGAAAAATGCCGTGGGAGCGCATGGTGTCTCCTTCAAGGTGGATGATTATTACGAGCAATTGCTGAACAGCGGAAAACAGGTGAACACTTTCGATGGGAAAACCTATCCGTCCATTAAGGAAGATGTGGATGCAATTGATGCCGTACTCCTTCTTTCTTCACTGACCAACGGAAGACTGAGTGAGCGTGCCTATCTATCGGCAGAAAAAAACACAGGCCTTGATCTGAGCAGCCTCCGGACCGTAAATAATGATGC